>NZ_JBJJBR010000004.1:0-237423 GCF_045449635.1 Sabulicella flocculans
TATGGCTCTGCAAAATGGTCTGCAGCAAATGCGGGTCCACGCTGATCTCGGCAGCGATCAGCCCTGACACGCGCGCCGGCCAGTTCAACAGGGCGTCGCGCATGGTGCTGCCGATCTCGTCGAGCGCCGCATTGGCCTCGGTAACGTCGAGCAGTCGGCGCTTAGTCTCATCCAGCGCGAGGCGCTGCGCCTCCACCTTGAGGGCGAGCTGCGCAACCTTGAGCCGCGCGAAGGGCGTGCCGTCCCCGGCGTTGCCCGCACTGCCGCCGCCCACCAACGGGGACCGGACCGGATCGGCGGTCTCGACCAGCCGGCGACGGGTCTTGTCGATGTCCCACTGGCCATCCGGCTCGCGGGCGATACGGCTGGTCTGCTCGGCCTTGCGCAGCGCCGTCTCGGTGATGCCGATGCGGCGGGCGGCCTCGCGCGTGGATGGGGTCAGTTCGGGCACGGCGGCATCTCTCCCGCCGCGCGCGGGGTGTGGGTCAGGCAGCGCGCCGCGCGCGCTGGCGAGCTTGCTCGAAGGCAGCGACGGCCGCCGGCCAGTCCAGCGTCGCGGTGGCGCCAAGGGTCTGCACGGGCGCGAGCGTCACGCGCCCGCGGCCCCAGTAGTCCCCATCCAGCGTGGCGATCCAGCCCGCGAGGCCCTGCCGCGCCAAGCCGCCGCTCGCCGTGGCGATCTCCTCGGCAGCGGGCGCTGCCGCCCGCCCCAGCGTCACGTGTCGGCCATCCTGGGCCAGCACGATCCAGTGGCGTTCCCCGCGGACGCTCATCGCGCCCGCTCCGCGAGGCGGATCTGCGCCAGCAGCTCGCCAAGCCGGCGGCGCCAGGTGCCCGCGCCCTCGATGCAGTAGGCAGGGCCGTAGCTCCCGCTGCCGCCCTGCCGCGCGCTGCGCAGCCAGTGTGCGTGGCTCAGTCGGGCGTGGTCGGCGAGGCCCTTGAGCTGCGTGATGGTGTCCGTCTGCTGCATCGTCCGTCTCCGTGCTGCGCGGCGGGTTGCCTGCGCGTGACGGACGCTTCGCGCTGTGGTTCGGCGCAGCCAACTCGAGAAAGCGCCGCGGATGCTGATGATCCGCGGCGCTGGTGATGATGTGCAGGGCTGTGGCTGCGCCGCGTCAGTCGGCGATGCGGTAGATGCTGTAGCTCCCGCGCGCGCCCTCCTTGTTCGGTCCGACCTGGCGGATGCGCTCCAGCACCTGGACCTCGATGCCCTGGCGCCTCTTGAGGCCCGCAAAAAACCCGCGGACCGTGTGCTGCTGCCAGCCGGTCGCCTCGCTGATCTGCGCGATGGTGGCGCCCTCCGGCCGGCGCAGCAGGGCGAGCACCGTCTCCTGCTTGGTCCCCTCGCGCGCCTTCCGCGGCGCCGCCGGGTCGCGCGGCGTGCGTGCGGGCATGCTGGCGAGGGCGGTGCGCAGCTGCTCGACCGCCTGGCTGATCGGGTTGTCGGTCGCGTCCTGCGCGGGGCTCGCATCCCAGGCGGCCAGCACCGCCGCGGCGGCGTCGCGCAGGCCGGCGCGCGGGGCGCGCGTGGGCGCCGCCTGGGGCGCGGTGGTGTCGCCATCCGCCTGCGCGGCGTCCTCCCCGCCCTTGGTCGCCGTGGGCGCGTCCTGCGCCGCTTCCTCCCGGTGGTGCTGCGTCGCGTCGTCCGCCGCCGTGCTGTCGTTCTCGTTCGGGTCGATCCCGATGGCGCGCAGCCCCTCGTCCGTGATGCGCGCCACGATCCAGGTGCCGTCCTCGTCCTGGCGCCAGCCGAGCCCGACATGCTCGCGCGGCGCGTTGATCTCGGTGAGCAGGCTGGCCTTGATCATGCTGCGGAACACCGCGTTGCGGGCGGCGGCAGGGAGCGACTTCGGCGCGCGGGCCAGGCCCATCTCGTGCTGCGCGGCGGCGGTGAGGATCACGCGCTGGGTGTCGGAAAGCTTCATCGTCGGGGTCTCCGGTTCGGCACCCGATCAGCCGGGTGCTACCACCCCGAGCCCCGCGGGACGTCCCGGCGGGGCGGTGGTGGCGCCGCGTCGCGGCGGGCGGGGCGCGTCAGTCCTCGCGCGCGGCGTCGGCGGCGATGCCCTCGCTGATCACAAAGCCCGTCAGGTAGGGCAGCCCCGCGGGGATGCCGGTCTCGCGGCTGGTGCGGCGCCCGATGCGCCAGCCCATCCAGGTGGCGGTGGCGCGCGCGATGGCGTCCGGCAGGGTGGTGCCGGCGTGGAGGTGGTTGCTGACCTCGTCCGCGAAGTGGCGGCCGTGGCGGCTGTCGAGGAAGGCGCGCACCGAGTCCGGATCCGTGCCCGTCGCGTCGTGGATGGTGGTGAAGGCGATCGGCCAGGCGGCCGCGGCGCGCTCGCCCATGGTGCCCCAGAAGCCCCAGGCCTCGTTCTCGGTGGGAAGGATCGTGGGGTTGGTCATCGTCGTCTCCGTCGTGGTGCCGGGGGCCATCCCCTGCGCGTGACGGACCATTCGCGCTGTGGTGCGCGGGAGCCAAGCGAGTTGCAGCGTTATCTCATTGCTATGATTGGGAGTTCTCGATCATCAATCGCGCGGCGGCGACGTCCGTGAAGCTGCGCTCCTCCCCGCAGAGGATGGCACTCTCGCCGGTCGCCTCCTGCCAGCGCCTTACGATGACATCGGCATAGGCGGGATCGAGCTCGAGCAGCACCGCGCGCCGCCCCGTTCGTTCTGCCGCGATCATCGTGGTCCCTGATCCGCCGAAGGGATCCAGGATGGTGTCGCGCGGCTTGCTGCTGTTGCGGATCGCACGCTCGACCAGCGCGACGGGCTTCATCGTCGGGTGCAGGTCGTTCCTGGCCGGCTTGTCGAAGTGCCAGACGTTCCCCTGGTCGCGGGCGCCGCACCAGTAGTGCTGCGCGCCGGCCTTCCAGCCGTAGAGCATCGCCTCGAACTGCTGGTGGTAGTCGGCGCGACCGAGCGCGAAGGTGTTCTTGGCCCAGATGATCGTGCTGGACCACTTGCCCCCGGCCTCCTGCCAGGCGCGGTGCAGCGTCGGCCACTCGGAGGACGACATGCAGACGTAGCAGGCGCCCTTCGTGACCGAGAGCAGGTTCGCCAGCGCGGGACGGAGGAAGTCGAGGAAGCCCTCGCCCAGCGCATCGTTGGCGATGGTCATCTTGGCCGCGGTGCCGCCCTGGTAGGCGACGTTGTAGGGCGGGTCCGTGAAGGCCATGTCTGCGAGGCAATCGGTGCCGAGGGCGCGCTGCACGTCGGCGAGCTTCGTGGCGTCGCCGCAGAGGAGGCGATGGTCGCCGCAGCGCCAGAGCTCGCCGGCGCGCGTGACGGGCACCGCCGGAGGCTCGGGCGCATCGTCGGCATCGTCTCCGACGCCGACATCCGCGGCCGCCAGCAGCCGGTCGAGCTCCATGCCCGAGAAGCCGAGGACGTCGAGGTCCACCACCGCCTCGTCACGGATGCGGGCGATCTCGGCCGCCAGTAGCGCCTCGTCCCAGCCGGAGTTCAGCGCGATCTGGTTGTCGGCCAGCCGCAGCGCCCGGGCCTGCGCCTCGGTGAGGTGCGCGAGACGGATGGCTGGCACCGCCGCCATCCCTAGGCGCTTCGCGGCCATGACGCGGCCATGGCCCGCCACCAGCACACCGGCGGCGTCCACCAGCACCGGGTTTACGAAGCCGAACTCGGCGATGGAGGCGGCGATCTGCGCCACCTGGTCGGGCGAGTGCGTGCGGGCGTTCTCGGCGTAGGGGATGAGCGAGGCCAGCGGGACGGTGGCGACGGCGATGTCAGGCTGCATCGGCGGCCGCCTCCCCGGCGCGCGCAGCGGCCACAGCGTCGTAGTCAGGGCCGATGCCGTGCCCACCACCGTCCAGGATCACCGGCAGCTCGGGATGCAGCATCCGCCAGCGGGCGATCGCCAAGTCGACATAGGCCGGCGCCAACTCGATCGCGCGCACGCGGCGCCCGGTCCGCTGGCCGGCGATGATGGAGGTACCGGCGCCGGCGAAGGGCTCGAACACGATGTCGCCTTCGTCGGCATAGGCGCGCATCAGGAATTCGGGCAGCGCCACCGGGAACACTGCGGGGTGCTCCGTCTCGATGCCGCGCGCCTTGTGCCGGGTGATGCGCAGCACGCTGTCCGGGATCCGGGTCTCCTGCACGCCCTGGCCAGCATGCTGCCATTCGCCAACGGTGCCGTCCTTGGCGCGCAGTCCGCCCTTCTCGGAATTCACGTGCCCCGCCCAACGGCAGGGGATGATCTTGTTCGGGCGGCGAGCCTCGCGATTGAAGTGGAAGAGCAACTCGAAGGCAGGCGACAGCCGCCCGTTCCAGTCGCCGGGCAGGCCAGGGCCCTGGTCCCAGGCGTATAGGCCGAAGCGGCGCCAGCCCTGCGCGCGCATCCAGTCGAGCCAGCCCGACCAATAGGGCTGCCACTCATTGTCGCGATGGATCAGCCCCAGGTTTACCAGCACCTGCGCGTCAGGGGCGAGCGCCGTGTCCAGGTGTGCGAACACGCCCTGCATCAGAGCGTCCCAATCGGAGACGCCGCCGGTGGTGTAGTCGCGCTGGTTGCTGTAGGGCGGGCTGGTGAAGAGCAGCGCCGCGCGGTCGGGCCCCATCACGCGGGCGATGGTGGCCGCGTTGGTGCTGTCCCCGCAGGCGAGGCGGTGCTCGCCCAGCAGCCAGATGTCGCCGGCCCGCGCCACAGCCTGGCGCGGCGGGTCCGGCTCGGCGTCGGCAGGGTCATCCTCCGCCGCTGCCGCGTCCGTCTCCGCCGCGCCATCCTCGCCACCCTGAACCGCGGGCGCCGACAGAGCCTCGGGCGCGTCGCCGTCGGACACGGCATCTCCAGCCGCCGCGAGGATGTCGTCGAGCTCCGCGGCCGAGAAGCCGAGCGCGCCGAGGTCGATCTCTTGCGCCGCCTGCGACGCGGCCAGCGCATCGCGCAGCAACGCCTGATCCCAGGTCGCGTTCTCTGCGATGCGGTTGTCAGCGAGCCGAAGCGCCTCCTTCTGCGCCGCCGACAGATGCCGCAGCACGATGGTCGGCACCTTCTCGATGCCGAGCGCGACCGCCGCCTCGAGCCGCCCATGACCGGCGATCAGCACGCCGGCCTCGTCCACCAGCAGCGGGTTGGTGAAGCCGAAGGCCAGCATGCTGGCCTTGATCTGCTCGATCTGCGCCGCACCATGCACGCGCGCGTTGCCGGGATGCGCACGCAGCTCCGCCACCGGGCGCAGCACAATCTTCGCTGCCATCCAGGGGAGCGTCATGGGGCCATCCGAGGTTGGGTGTGGGGGCCACGCGCGGGGCGTGGCGATGGTTCGCAGTTACGGCGCTGAAATCACACGGAAAGGGTGCGAACCATGCGAACCATGGCTGCGAACCGAGTGCGAACCATGACGGCCATGGTTCGCACTCAAGCGATTGAAATCACGGGCGAAGGGTGCGAACCGCGAACCTGTTTTCCGGTCTGGCGCTAGCGATGTTGCGCGCTTCCGCCCCCCGCATACGCCGGGCCCGGGAAGGACCCTGCGGCTCGCGAGCCACTGTCTCGAAGGAGCCGCAGCGTGGCTGGTGAGCCGCGCCGCCGTCGCACCTTCTCTACGTGCCCCGAGATTAGCCTGATCGATTTCGGCGCCGCCACCGGGTGAATTGTAACAGAGCGATCGGCGCATCGCGGGCAGCGCCAACCAACACCGTCACGCCGCTGCGCTGCGTGGCGTCAGGCCGAAATGCATGGACAGCATCCCCAAGGTGCCGACCAGGACGCCCTGGCCAACCGGGCCATGCATGGTCCGACCAGCCCAGCCCTGGCGCATCGCCCATTCGCGGACCGAGAACTCCAGCCCGATGACGAACCAGGCGCAGGAGCCGCCAGGGCTGTCGTGCCCGCCGAGCGCATCCAGCGCCGCCGCCACACGGCGCCGGGCGTCGATCTGCATCGTCGACAGCGTGTCCACCCGTGCGCCAGGGATGCGCATGAGCTGCGAGGTGGACATCCCATCGAAGCAGGCGGCGCGGAACATCCCCCGGAAGATCTCCCCCGCCTCGTGCATCTGCGGCGTGATGGTGCCGTGGGCCAGCATCATGCCGAGGCTGTCCACCGCGCGTCGGTGCTGGGTCGGTGTTCCCGTCTCCGGGTCGGTGGCCCGGATCGGACCTTCGAAGGGGCCATGCTGCAGCCGCCACTTGGAGGGCTTGGCCAGGTTCTCGCGCTGGACCACAGCGCGCTTGGTTTTGCGCTTACCGGCCATGCTGGTTCTCCCCCTGTCGCCGCCCCCAGCGGCGGTTGGCCTCGTTGGTGACGGCCTGGCGCAGCCAGGGGTCGGTGATGTCGTCGACCGGCAGGGCGGCGACGCCATGGCGGTGCCAGGCGGCGGCGCGCAGTGCGGTGACCTCGCCGTCGGTGGTGGGACTGCGGGTGCCGCGGTCCAGCGAGCAACGCGGCGGCAGGGGTGCACCGGGCAACGTCATGCGCGGCCTCCCTGTGCGTCGGTGAGCCAGAGCAGGATGGCGATGGCGTCGGCCTCGTTATCGTCGGCCGGCTGAAAGCCACGGGCCTGGATGGCGGCGATCATGGCCGCCTTGTCGGCATTGCCGCGGCCGGTGGCGTGGCGCTTGATGGTGGCCACGGGCACGCCCTGATAGGCGATGCCGCGTTCCTCGCACCAGGCGGAGAGGTGCGCCAGGAAGCCCCCGTAGAGGTGGGCGGCGTCGGTGCCAGCATGGGCGCGGACTTCCTCGAAGGCGATGCTCGACAGGCCGCCGGTGAGACTGGCCATCTCGGTCAGCCATCCGCGGAAGCGCAGATACCGCATCCCGCCGCCCTCGAAGCGCGACGGACGAAAGGCGATGGTGCCGGAGGTGATGCCGCCGTCCTGGCTGCGCAGCGCCCAGCCCGTGGTGGTGCCGAGATCGAGGGCGAGGACGGCGAGATGCCGCAGGGCCACGGGCAAGGGGACAGCGATGGGCGGGCCGCTTGCGTGGGCGGCGGTCATGGGGAGAGTCGCGAGAGCCATGGTGTCTCCAAGGGGGAGGATCGTGGTGAGGGCGGCGACGGCGTGGTTCTTGGCGGAGCTCGCCGTCGCTGCCCGGCTTGCGGGGATGGTGCCCATCGGGGCGGTGCCCGAGCCCGAACCCGACCGCTCCGGGTGTGGTGTGCGCGCGCCGCTGCGGCGCGCACGCACACCCCCCGTAGGGGGGTGGCATTTTGCGGAACTTGCGGAACTTGCCTAACCAATTGATCTGATTGGATGTTTTGAAGTTCTGCAAGGCAGTTCCGCAAAGACCGTTTGCGGAACTTGCGGAACTTGGCGAACCCATTGGAATGCTTGGCCAAATCAAGTTCCGCAGGGAAGTTCCGCAGGGCTGCGGAACTTGCGGAACTGCCAAGTTCCGCACCAAGTTCCGCACGGTGCGGGGGCGATCCGATCGGGCCGATCATGTCTCTGCCTCCGGGTCGTTGAGCACCCAGACCTCGGGATTCTCGACCGGCAGGACGGCGCTGTTGGTGTCGGACTGGAAGTGGCTGGGCAGCAGGCGGACCAGCGTCGGCGTGATCTCGCCGGTCTCGGGATCCACGGTCTCCTCGCCCGTCGCAAAGAGCATGTCCTGCACCAGCAGATAGCCCTTGGTGGATTTGCTGGGGGCGATTCCGTGCTCGGGCGCGGCGCGCAGGAACTTGATGTAGCCCTTGTTGGCGAGGACGTTGATGCGGCGCGCGATGGTGTCGTCGCCGCCCAGGCCGTGGGTGTTTTCGAACTGCGCCGCGAAGGCGCCGCCCGTGAAGACCCGCCCCTCGCGCGCCTCGCTGGCGATGATCTGCAGAATCACGTCGTGGCGACGGCTGCGCTCGGCATCCAGGCGGGCGCCGACGTCCCGGCGCACGATGCGCTCGCCCTTGCGGTCGAGCTCGACCCAGGCGCCGCCGCGCTTGTCGACGAGGAGGGGATTGAGGCCGGGCCCGTTGCGCAGTTCGACATGCAGCTCGCGCTCGGTCTGCTCCTCGTCGGGCCGGAAGAGAATCATGCCGGAGGTGTAGAAGCCGCGCAGCGCGCTGGCGCCGGAGAGCGACAGGAAGGGATCGTCCTTCACCTGCTGCTTGCTGAGTTTTTTCGTGTGGTGCGCGAGGATGATGCCCGCCTCGGGGGCGACCTCGTCGCGCAGCGCCTCGACGCGGCTCTGCAGGAAGAACAGCATCGCCGCGTTGTCGTTCTCGCCTTCGCCGCCCGGGCCGCCATCGAAGAGGTTGCGGATCGGGTCGATGCAGATCACGTCCGGCGGCGCGTCGGGAAAGGCCTGGCGAACGGCGGCCGACACGAGCGGCACGCCGCGCTCGTCGAGCAGCATGCGCAGCTTGGGTGTAACGACGAGGGTGTCGCGCGCGCGGGCAACGACGGCGCGGTCGAGGCGCAGCTGCTGCAGGCGCTCGCGGAGGTAGTGGTACTGGATCTCGGCCTGCAGGTAGAACACGCGCAGCGGCCGCGGCGCAGTGAAGCGCAGGAAGGGCGCGCCGGCGGCGGCGTGCACGAGCAGGCTGATGAGGAAGTCGGATTTGCCGACCTTCGGCGCGCCGCCCAACACGAGCATGCCCCCGGGCGTGAGCAGGCGGGGCCCGATGAGGTCGTCGGGCATGGGCGAGGTGTCGTCGAGCAGCGCGCCGAGGGTGTGTGCCGGCACGGCCGGCGGCGGTGCGGTGTCGGCGCGTAGGAGCGGCGGGCCGTGGCGCTCGACGTGCAGCGCCCAGAGGGCGTCAGCCTCGACCTTGAGGCGGTCCAGCGGCCAGGCGGGGCGCAGGCAGGCGGCGTTATAGCCGCAGATCGCCTCCCAGCCCTGGTCAGGGGTGAGGCGGCCCTCGTGCACTTGGCGGATAAAGTGGCCGATGGCGGCGCTGGCCCCCTGGAAGCGCGTCCAGCTGTCCTGGGCGCCCTCGCGAACCGGGGTGGTGAGGATGGTGTCCAGGCCGGGCCTGTCGCCCTGCGCCGGCGTGGTCGCGCGCTCCTGCCCTGGCAGGAAGGGCATGGCGGCGACCGCCTCGGCGAACTCCCGCAGGTCCACCTCGCGCCGGGGGTCGTGCTGGCGGATGGTGACGACACGCTCCACGCCGCCCTTGCGGTAGATGGTGCCGGGCACGCGGATGGGCTGGTGGGCAGAGCGGAAATGTGGGTCGCCACCGACCTTGTCCGCGATGTCACCGCGCAGCGCGCAAAGGCGCTGGAGGTCCTGGCCCTCGGCTGGTTCCGTCAGGCGCCACCAGGCATGCAGCTTGGCCTGCCCCTCGGCGGTGCGGCCGCCGCTCTCCACCAGCAACGTGGGTGGACCGAGGTGGCGTGTGAGGTGGGCGAGCTTGGCCTCGACATCGCCGGTATCAAGATCGACGACCGCGGCCTGCATCTGCTGGACATGCTCGGCGCGGGCTTGGCCGTGCTCGGCAACGGTGCCGGGGATGACATAGACCGCGCTGCCCTCGCGGGCGGCCCAGGCGGCGTAGGTGGCCAGGAGCTCGCCCGCAGTGGCGTCGGCGGGGATCCAGATGTTGTGCGGGCGGGTGTCGATACCCTGGCCCTGGTCCACAAAGCCGCGGACCGGGATCAGCCCGTCGCAATAGCAGACCACCACATCCAGGAAGGTGGCGATGGCGCCCGCGTCGATGGCGGCCGGCGCATCCGCCTCGCCGGGCAGGCTGGCAGCGCCGTTGAAGTCGCCCCATGCCGTCACGCAGGCAGCGCCCAGCAGCGCTTGGCCCAGGGGCAGAAGCGGCACTCGAAATGGTCGGCCTGGGTGGCAACGCGGGGCAGCAATTCGCCGGCATCCGTCGCGGCCAGGATGCGCACCGCCCGGTCCGACATGCGCTGCGCCAGCTCGGCGTTGAACGGCACCAGCTCGTGGTGCAGCTCCGCCGTGTCCTTGTTGATGGCGGTGAACAGCGCCGGGTTGTCCGCCACGCCCGGGACGCTGGCGTCCATGTAGGCCTGGTAGACCGCGATCTGCGCGGCATAGATCGGCTTGGCCGCGGCGACGCCCTTGCTGGACGTCTCGCGCCAGGCCTTGGCGTTCATGGTCTTGCATTCCCACAGGGCGGGGAACGCCATGCCGGGGATCGCGGGCCCGCCGGCGAAGACGCCGTCCACATGGCCGCGGATGCGACCGCCGGCGACCGAGAAGCCGAACTGCTCGCCATGCTCGCCACCGCCACGGCGGGTGTAGAGATCGAAGCCGGCGCCTCGCAGCCAGGCGACGGCGATGTCCTCCAGCGCGTGGCCGATCCCAAAGATGCGGAGCAGCCGGCCGTCGAAGTCGGCGCCTTCGTCCTTCTGCGCTCTCACGAACTCGAACTGCAGCGCCCGCTCGCAGGCATGGCCGAGGCGGGAGCCGCCCAGGTAGCTGCGCGGCGGTGTCGCCTGATTGGCCGTGACCAGCGCCGCGTCGATGGCGGCATTCACATGCGTTGAGGTCTGGCTGCGGCTGTTGAAGTCGAGCATCAGAAGGGCACCTCCGCCGCAGCGTCCTGACGGGCGATCGTCTGCATTGCCTCTTGGAAGCCGCCGACGGCGACCTCGATCAGCGTCAGCACCTGCGCCTCGCTCAGCTCCTGGAAGCGGGTGCCCCAGCCGATCTCCGCAATCGTCTCCGCGACGCGGCGCATGGCCGCGCGCATCGCGGCCTTTTCCTGCTCGGTGAGGTCAACCATGGCGGACGACCTCCCCGCCAAGCGCGACCAGAAGCCCTGGCAGGCGATGCAGCAGAAGGAGACCGAGGGCCGCGGCTTCTTCCGCGGCGCCGGGTCGAACCAGCCAAAGCCACGCGCCGGGCGGGAGCAGACGGCGCAGGGCGGTTCCGGGGAGCGGGCCATCGATCATGCGGCCTGCCCCAGCGCCGCTGGCTGGGCGCTGCGCACGAGATGCTGGATGGCTTGGCGATTGAACTTGAAGGTGAGCAGCGCCGATGCCTGGTAGCGCGTCATGCCAAGATCGGCCCTTGCGGCGGGGGGCAGATGGATCAGCTGGCGCTCGGTCGGCGGCTCGCGCAGCCAGCGCCGGCTCTTGTGGGCGCTCTCGTCCGTCTCGTAGGTGTTCAGCCAATCATCCGCCGCGGCCAGCGCCACCAGCCTCTCGCCAATCGACAGCAGGCGGGGCCGCTCCTCCTTCGCCCCGCCGACCGCGTGCCAGGCTCCGTTCAAGAAGAAGATGCCCGCCCAGCCGTTGAACCCGTTGGCCAGCAGCGCAGCGTCGTCGCCGAACAGGTCGCACCACTGGAAAGCGGAGCGCCGCAGCAGGTCGATCTCCGTCATCACGAAGTCAGTGAGCGGCGCAGCGTCGCGGCCGCGGGGCTCGAAGGCGTGGCCGCAGATGGGGCACTCCATCACCGCGATCGGCACCTCCGCCTCGCAGGAGGGGCAGGTCTTGGTTGGCGGCTCGCCCTCGCCGGGCTGGCTGTCGAGATCCACGTCCTGCTCCAGGCAGCCATGGATCTGCGAGGAGGTGCCGAAGTCCAGCACGATGCAGTCGCGCTTGACGATGCCGGGATGCTCGGTGGGATCCACGGTGCGCAGTCCGCGCCCGACCATCTGGATCATGGTGCATTTGAAGGAGGAGGGGCGAAGGAGGATGACGCAGGAGGTGGGCGGGTGGTCCCAGCCCTCGGTCAGCACGGCCACGTTGACCACGATCCGGGCCTCGCCGCGGGCGTAGGCGGCCAGGACCGCGCGGCGCTCGCCCTCCGGCATGTCGCCGGTGACCACCACCGCCGGGACCCCTGCGCCGTTGAAGGCGGCCGCCACGTGCTCGGCATGGGCGACGGTGGAGCAGAAGGCCACGGTCTGCCGGTCGCCGGCGTGCTCCCGCCAATGGCGCACCACGGCATCGGTGACGGGCACGGTGTCCATGACGCGGGCGACTTCGCCCATGTCGAAGTCGTCACCGCTCCGGCGCACCGCGCGCAGCTCATCCTGCACACCGACATCGATGATGAAGGTGCGGGGCGGCACCAAATGGCCGGAGGCAATCAGCTCGCCGAGCCGGATCTGGTCGGCGACGTTGGAGAAAACCTGGCGCAGCCCGACCTTGTCGCCGCGGTTTGGCGTGGCGGTGACGCCGTAGATCTGGCAGCGGGGGTTGCGCTGCAGGGCGCGGTCGATGATCCGGCGGTAGCTGTCCGCGACGGCGTGATGCGCCTCGTCGATCACCAGCAGGTCCAGCGCCGGCATGGCGTCCAAGTTCGCCGGGCGGGTCAGGGTCGGCACCATGGCGAAGGTGACCTGGCCGGCCCAGGATTTCTGGCCGGCATCCACGACCGAGGTGGCGATGCCGGGCGCCACACGGTGGAACTTTGCCTGGTTCTGCGCCGTCAGCTCGTCACGATGTGCGAGCACCGCGGCCTTGGCCTGGGTAGTGCCGATGCTGCTCCCCGCCGCTGCCGACAGCATGATGGTCTTGCCGGCGCCGGTGGGGGCGACGGCCAGCGTGTTGCCGTAGGTGCCGAGCGCACGAAGGCTGCGCTCCACAAAAAGCTTCTGGCGAGGGCGGAGCAGCATGCCGGTGCGGCCCTCCCTCAGCGCGCCCAGGCGGGGCGCGGGTCGCTGCCGGCGGCCGGCGGGGCCGCGGGAAAGGCACCCTGCGGAATAGGGGCGGCGGGCTGGGCGGGCGGCGCATAGGCCGGCGGCGCATGGCCCGTCCGCCCCGTGCCCATGACCTGGGCGTAGTCGCGGTGGTCGGGCGTCACCGCCATCCGAATTTCGTTCTTCTCCTCGCCATTGGCGTCGGTGCCGATGTCGAGCTTGGCCGCGAACTCCAGCCCATCGAGGTCCGCGAAGCCCGTGATGCGCCGCGCGGCCTGGGCCTGGGGCGAGACGTCCTTGTCGGACAGCCCGCGCGCCGAGTTCAGCATGCCCCTCACGAAGGACCGGCCCATGTTCCCCCAGTCCGGCCCCTTGGGGCTGTGCAGGCCGATCAGCGTGAAGACCTTGCGCCGCGCGTAGGGGCCTTCCAGCACGGTGAACTCGCCATTCAGGTAGACGGCGCCGGTGCTGCCGCGCGTGGCATAGCCGCCGGTCCAGCCCTGGGCGGGGTCGTCGAAGCCGCCGGGGCGGATGGTCAGCCGGACCTTGGCGACCGTGCCCTTGGGGATGAGGTTCGGGTTCTGGCGGGTGTCGTTGTAGTCGTTCCAGGAAGCCATGGGGCGTCTCCGTCAGGCGTTGGGCGTGGAGGAAGAGGCAGCGGCGGGGGCGGCCGCATCTGGTGCCGGCAGCGCAGGTGCTGCCGGGCGTGGGCCGCGAATCTTGTCGAACAGCCGGCCGAGATGCGGCGGCTCCAGCAGGTCCAGCCGGCCGCTGCGGTCCTTGGCTGGGTAGCCCCAGGGGTTCAGCGTGTGGCAGACCAGCGCGCGGTGCTGCGTGCCGTCATCCGCCTTGATCGCGGCCAGCGTCAGGACCTCGTCCACGATGCCGGGCAGCTCGAGGCCGGTCTTGCTGCCGTCGATCTGCGGCGCGAAGACCTTGCGGTTGAAGTCGTCGGTGCGCTCGTCGAGGATCCCCACGAAGACGATGTTCTTGGAGCGCGTGTGCTGGAGGTGGGTGAGCCAGCCGATCATCTCGCGCCCGTGCAGGCCGTAGGCGCCGCGCAGGTCAGGCTTGCCGGTCTTGTCGGAGAAGGCCTCGGGCTGGCCGCGGCACCACCCAAAGCACAGCCGCCCGGCCACCGTGATGCTGTCGATGAAGACCGTGTCGTATCGGTCGAGCTGCGCGGGATCGCCGAACTGCGCGCAGACCGCGGCGTGGTGCGCGGCGGAATAGGGCTGGTCATCGCGCAGCGCCGGGTTCGGCCCGCCGATGAAGGCAGCGAAGTCGCGGCACTCCGGCCAGGTGCGCGGGCGCAGCGTGTCGCCGCCCCAGCCCTCCACGGCGAGATCGCCCGCCTCGAGGTCCATGAACAGCGTGGTGCTGGCCAGCAGCGTGGTGGCGAGCGTGGTCTTGCCGATCCCGCTCGCCCCGAAGATCGCCGCCTTGATCATGCGGCGCTCGGCCATGCGCTCGTCGGCGCTGATGATGCGCAACGCCATCAGCGGGTCCCTCCGATGGCGGGCCGGATGCCAGCGCCGTGGTTGGCGTCGCGCTGTGCGATCTCGGAGAGGATGGAGAGGCGGTAGCTGGGCCGGCCGGTGCGCACGGTGCGGGCCGGCTCGAAGGCCTGGCGGATGCGCTCGGGCCAGGCGGTGTAGGCGCGCTCGCTGACCTTGAAGGTGAGCTCGACGTATTCGCCTGGGTCCTCGCCGCCGGCCCGGATCTGCTCGACCAGCGCAGAGAGACGCCGCTGGTCCCACTCCACCCGCTTGGGCAGTTCGACGGCGACCTCCACGCTCCCGTCCTGGAAGCGCACGATGCCGGTGTCCTTGCCGGCAGCACCGCGCGCGGCGATGGCGCGCTGCTCGTAGCGCAACGCGATGGCGGCGTTCAGCCAGTCATGCAGGTGGCGCGCGGCCGCGAGCGCCTCGGCGCTGTCAGTTTGAAGCAGGGCGAGGTGCTCGGCGGGGAGCGCGATGAGGTCACCCACCGGCATGTGGCGCAGCGCGTCGAGCGTGGGGCGGTTGGAGAGCGCGTTCATCAGGCTGCCTCCGCCAGGATCTGCGGCAGCAGGGACGCGACCACGCGCCGGGGACGGCGGCGGGCGATCAGGAGGTACTCGAAGTCCTCCTCGCCGCGGCGGCGCTGCACGAGATGCGCGAGGCCCTGCTCGCAGAGCGTCCAGGCGCGGCCGGCGAGGCGGGCCAGGGCCAGACGCTCAGCCGGCTCCAGCAGGCCGAGCTGCGGGCAGAGGGACCGGGCCAGCGTGCCGCGGAAGTAGGTGATGGCGTCGCCGGGGGCGGCGGCGCCGAGCCAGCGGCAGAGCGCGGCCTCGGTGAGGGGCGGAGCGGGGCTCCAGGGGGGCGACGCCGCGGCGGGCGTCCGGGATGCGATGTTGCTCATACCAGGTCCTACGGAGGGGGAAGGCGATCCGTCTCACGCCGCCGCGGCGATGCCGGCGGCGAGCAGGCGCAGGCGCATCTCGGCGATGCGGCGATAGGCGGTGGCGCGGGAGGCGCCCGCAGCTGCGATCGCGATGGCGGGTGCAGCGGCAGAGAGAGCGGCACAGAGCGGACGGTCGCGCGGTGAGATGATGGAGGCCGCACGGTCGAGGTCGAGACGACGCTCCAGGGCGGCGACCGCGTCACTGGGCTGGCCCCACCAGGCGCCCAGCCCGGCGGCCTCGGGCAGCACCTCGGCCAGCGTCAGCGTCTCGTCACCGCAGGCCCCGCCATCGCTGCCCACCACCTCATCGAAGCCAGTGAGGTGCTGGCGGCGCCGGTCGCGCTGCGCCTGTTGGACGAGGCGATACCCGCGATGCCGAAAGCAGACGGTCGCGAAGGCTTCCAGGCTGCCGCGCTCGGGCTCGAAGGCGCCGAGCCGCGCCAGCAGGTCGAGCACCATCTCCTGCTCGATATCCTCGCGGTCATGCCCCGGCAGGCGGGCCAGGCGGAGGGTGCGGAGCGACTCGCGGCGCAGGATGGGGCGCAGCCGGTGGAGGTCGGCGAGGGTGAGGCTGGCTGGCATGGCGGCTCCGGGATCGGTGTGACCCCTGGATGCAAGCAAATGCCGTCGCGGAGGGTGGAGGCGGAAAGGGGCGGAATGGGGCGCAATTGCTCGGGGGCATTTCTGCCCCATGGTCGAAGCTGGATTTGCGGGCGATTTTCCTCTGAGTCTGCTCGGAAGCCCGCTCTGATTTCCGCCCCGACCGTTGCGGAGGCGTGGCTGTGGATTGCGGGGAGAAGGTAACAGGAGACGAACATATGCATTGACGAAAAGGTCAATGCTCCGGCACCTTCATCGCATGCCCATCGTCGTCAGCTACCCGCACTCCGCCGGCACCGCCGCCCCGCATCCCCTGTCAAGGGAGGCGCTGTGGGGTGTCGCCGCGCAGGTGCGGCGGCAGTTGCGCGCGCCTGATGAACCCCTGGCCTTGGACATGGGCCGGCTCGTCGGACGCTCGGCCGAGACGCTTGTGAATGGCCGCCCGGTCCGGGTCGCGTGGGAGCTGGCGCAGCCCGTCCATGACGATGCCGGCCTCTCCGTGCTGGGCGTCTGCGAGACGGATCCCGAGATGCCCGGCACCGCGCTGGTGTCGGTCAACGGGCCGATGGTGGCGGGCCGGCCGGAACTCGCGCTCAGCACCGCCGCGCATGAGTTAGGGCATGTGCTGTTCGACGTGCCCTCGGCGCTGGGAGAGGCCGGCCGGCGGTTCCGGGCTGTGACCGCGCTGCCCGAGGCGCTGCTGGACCGGCACGCGGTGCTGTCCGAGCGGCGGGCCAACGAGTTCATGGGCGCGCTGCTGGTGCCGCCGGTGCCGCTGCATCTGCAGATGCTCGCGCACGCCCGTGATGAGGGGCTGCGCACCGTCCATGCGGCGCATCACGGCCGGCAGGGATCGCGCGTGCTGGCGCGGGGCAATCCGCGCGAAGCGGTGGAGGGTGTGGTGGCAGCACTCGCCGGCGATTTCGGTGTGTCGGAGGGCTTCATCCGGGTGCGGCTGGAGCGCTACCGGCTGGTGCAGGGAGGGCTGGTCTCGTGAGCTTTGGCTCGGTGGTGCGCGAGAAGCGCCAGGCGCTGGCGATCAGCCTGAACGACTTCTCTGAGCGGCTCGGCGTGTCGCCGGCCTATTGGTCGCGCATCGAGCGCGACCAGGAGAAGCCGCCGCGCGATGACCTCATCGAGAAGGCGGCGGCCATCCTCGGTGTGCGGCTGGATGATCTGTTCGTGGAGGCCGAGCGGCTGCCGCCCGATATGCGCAAGGACATGGCGAAGGTGGTGCAGGCCTATCGGCGGCTACGGGCCGTCGGACGGGGATAGCGATGGCCCCACGCGTTCTGCGCAAGCCCTGCTACGCCTTGGCCGAGATCTGCACGCGCTGGGGCGTGACGGAGGCGGATCTTGCGAACTTCGCCATCAGCGGCGAGCTGACGCTGTCTGTCGTGGTCGCTGGCTTACCCATCGAGGATGGCGAGGTCGAGGAGGTCGATGACGGACACATCGTCGATATCCCTCATCGCCGCTATCGGTTCACCGGGACGCTGGATCTCTGGCCGCAGCACGCCTGGGGCGTAATCATGAACGGCGCGGAGACCGTGGCGGGGTTCAAGGTGGAGGTCGGGCAGTACCGCGCGGTGAGAGCCTCGAATGACGACGCGCCCGGTTTCATGGTGCCACGGGAACGGCTCGTCGTGCGCCATGCAGAACTGGAGCGGTTCGAGGCGGCACAGGCAGCGGCCGTGGAGACAGCGCAGGCCGTGCCGACGCCGCCCCCGGCCGGCCAGCGCGGCGCGCCGCCGCGGTACGATTGGGATGCCTTCTGGTGCGAGCTGGCGGTGATGCTGCAGGTCGAGGGCATGCCGCCGACGCAGGCGGCCGTCATCCGCCGCATGGAGGCCTGGTTCGCCGAGCGTGGGCAGTTCCCGGATCCCAGCACGGTCAAGCGCAAGGTGGCGCTGCTGTGGCGGCATCACGCGGAGGCACTCGCCCGCCCCGCCGCGTGAGACGTCCCGCGAAGCCCGCGAGTAGGACCTGGTATGAGCGCCCGGTCCAGCCAGATGATCATCAACCAGCATCTCCCGCCCCACCTCCGGGAGGTCTGCTCCACCCTGGCGCGCGGCCTGGTGCGGCTGCGCAGCCGCGCTGCCGAAGACGATGCGCGGGATGCCGAGATAGCTCGGGGCGCGGGAGACGTTCGCCTACACTCCACCGCCAGGCAGCGCCTGCATGCGAACCCCAACAGGAAGGGACTCGCATGACCAGACGAACCAATACCGCGCCCGCGCCGGCGCCCACCATCCCGAAGATCCCGCCGACGCAAGTGCTGGGGCGGCTCGCCGCGCTGCAGACGGCGCCGACCGCGGACCTGAAACAGCAGTGGCGGGAGCTCTTCGGCAAGGAGCCGCCGCCATGGAACCGCGCCTACATCCAGAGCCGGCTGGCGTATCGGATCCAGGAGCTCGCCTATGGCGGGCTTAAGCCCGAGACCGTCGATCGCCTGGTGGCGCTGGGCGAGCAGTTGGACGGCGGCAACGTGGTGCTGCGCCGTATCCGCGCCGACAGCCGGCCGCTGGCCGGCACCCGCCTCATTCGGGAATGGCAGGGCGTGCAGCACGTGGTCACCGTCCGTGCCGATGACTTCGAATACGAGGGCCGGCCGTATCGGTCTCTGTCCGCCATCGCGCGACACATAACTGGCACGCGCTGGAACGGCTGGACCTTCTTCGGCCTGCGCCAGCCAGGCGGTGGCGCATGAAGACGCGAGCCACCGCAACGGCGATGCCCGCCTGCACGAAGAAGCTGCGCTGCGCGGTCTACACGCGGAAGTCCACCGACGAGGGCTTGGACAAGGAGTTCAACACCCTCGACGCGCAGCGCGACGCCTGCGAGGCGTACATCGCCAGCCAGCGCGCCGAAGGCTGGGTGCTGCTCCGCGACCGCTACGACGACGGCGGCTTCTCCGGCGGGACGTTGGAGCGGCCGGCGCTGCAGCGGCTTCTGCGCGACATCCAGGCCGACCTGGTCGACGTGATCGTGGTCTACAAGATCGATCGCCTCAGCCGCTCGCTGATGGATTTCGCCAAGCTGGTCGAAGTGATGGACGCGCACGGCGTGACCTTTGTGTCCGTAACGCAGAGCTTCAACACGACCACCAGCATGGGACGGCTGACGCTTAACATTCTGCTCAGCTTCGCGCAGTTCGAGCGTGAGGTCATTGGCGAGCGAATCCGCGACAAATTCGCAGCGTCGCGGGCGCGAGGGATGTGGATGGGAGGCAAGGTGCCGCTCGGCTACGACGTCGTAGCGCGCAAGCTGGTGGTGAACGAGGAAGAGGCCCCACGCGTCCGCCGCGTGTTCGAGATCTTCGCCGAGACCGGGTCGGGCATTGAGACGGTGGCCCGCCTGCGGGCCGAGGGCGCCACCAGCAAGGCGGGCCGGCCGCTGGACAAGGGCGACGTCTACAAGCTGCTGAACAATCGGACGTATGTCGGAGAGGCCTCGCACAAGGGGCAGGTCTATCCCGGCGAGCACCAGGGCATCGTGTCGCGGGATCTGTGGGACCGGGCGCACGCGGTACTGCAGATCAGCCCACGGGTCCGCGCGAACCAGAACCGGGCGCAGGCGCCGGCTCTGTTGAAGGGGCTGATCTTTGGGGTCGACGGACGTGCGCTGTCCCCGACCCACGCCAGGAAGAATGGGCGGCTCTACCGCTACTACGTGGCCCAGCGCGTCCTGAAGGGTGATGCCGCCGGCGACGACGGTATCGTCCGCCGGGTATCGGCGGCGGAGATCGAGACCGCGGTCGTGGACCAGGTGAGGGCGCTGCTGCGGCAGCCCGAGATCGTGGTCGGCACCTGGCGGGCGGCGCGCAGGGAGGCGCCCGACCTGACCGAGGGCGAGACCCGCGATGCGCTGCATCGGCTCGACCCGCTTTGGGAGCAGCTATTCCCAGCGGAGCAGGCGCGGGTTGTGCGGTTGCTGGTGGAGCGGGTGGTGGTTGGCCCGGGGGGCGCGGACATTCGGCTGCGGCTGGACGGGCTCGGCGGCCTTGTCCGCGATCTCACTGCCATTCGCCCCGATGCGCTGAGGGCGGCGGCATGACTGCCGCCACCAGCATCACGGTCCGGGTGCCGCTGGAGATTCGCCACCGGCGGGGGCGAAAGACCGTCGTGACGCCGATGGCAGATGGCGCGGCGCCGGTCATGACAAGGGCCGATCCGGCGCTGGTGAAGGCGCTGGCCCGGGCGTTCCGATATCAGCGCATGCTCGATCAGGGGCGCTACGCCTCGATCACCGAGATGGCTGGGGCGGAGCGAATCGAGCGGGGGTACCTGGGCTCCCTGCTGCGCCTGACCCTCCTGGCCCCCGACATCATTGAGGCGATCCTGGACGGCAGGCAGCCGGTCCCGATGACTTGTACGTCGCTGCTCGGCGGCGTGCCGGACGCCTGGACGGCCCAGACTGAGGCATTCATCGGCCAAAACCCTAGCTTGGTCTTGCCGTCCTCAAATCACAGGCAGAAACCTCCGCCTCATAACTGCCGGCCCCAACAAAAGAAGTGGTCATCACGCTATCGCCCTGCCAATGGCCACTGAATTCGGGCATCATCGCCAGCATGCCAAGGTTCGTCTCCACCCTTTGCCTGCGTGCTCCCTCCGCATGAATGCGGTCGAGATCGAGCAGGCCGTCACCGCCCTCGCAGAGCAGCCCTTCGACCGGGCCGCGTTCCCCTATGCCTTCCTGGAAGCTTTCGGCAACAAGCCGACCACGCTGAAGAAGCTGCGTTCTGGCGCCTCCAACCGCTCGGATCTGGGCGGCGTGTTGCAGACCAACAACATCCACATCGCCACCTGCGACCCCGGCGCGGTGCCGGACACGCTGCGCGCGCTGAAGGCCAGCCCCGCCACCAGCCGGGCGCGCGCCAAATTCATCCTGGCGACGGATGGCGACACCCTCGAGGCAGAAGAGCTGGCGGGCGGCGAGACGCTGGCATGCGCGCTGCCGGAACTGGCCGACCATTTCGGCTTCTTCCTACCGCTGGCAGGCATCACCACCGTCAAGGAAATCCGCGAAAGCGCCTTCGACATACGGGCCACCAGCCGGCTCAACCGCCTCTATGTCGAGTTGCTGCGCGACAACCCCGACTGGGGCACGGCGGCGCGCCGGCCGGAGCTGAACCACTTCTTCGCCCGGCTGATCTTCTGCTTCTTCGCCGAGGACACAGACATCTTCCGGAAGCCGCTGCTGTTCACCTCCACCGTGCAGACCATGAGTGCAGCGGATGCGGGCAACACGCATGAGGTGATCAGCGCCATCTTCCGCGCCATGAACGTGAAGCTGGCGGACCGCGCGGCGGAGCGCACGCCGCGCTGGGCCGACGCCTTTCCCTATGTGAATGGCGGCCTGTTCTCAGGCAGTGCGGAGGTGCCGCGGTTCAGCCGCATCGCGCGGTCCTACCTCCTGCACATCGGCAACCTGGATTGGCGGCGGATCAACCCGGACATCTTCGGCTCCATGATCCAGGCGGTGGCCGAGGATGAGGAGCGTGGGGCGCTGGGCATGCACTACACCAGCGTGCCGAACATCCTGAAGGTGCTGAACCCCCTCTTCCTGGATGACCTGCGGGAGAAGCTGGCCGAGGCCGGCGACAATGCGCGCAAGCTGCTGAACCTGCGCAACCGCATCGCGCGCATCCGGGTGTTCGACCCGGCCTGTGGTTCGGGAAATTTCCTTGTGATTGCCTACAAGGAGATGCGGGCCATCGAGGCGGAGATCAACCGCCGCCGGCGGGAGACGGGGCGGCGCAGCGAGATTCCGCTGACGAATTTCCGCGGCATCGAGCTGCGGGATTTCCCGGCCGAGATCGCGCGACTGGCGCTGATCATCGCAGAATACCAGGCCGATGTGCTGCACCGCGGCCAGCAGGAGGCGTTGGATGAATTCCTGCCGCTGGACACGGAGAACTGGATCACCTGCGGCAATGCGCTGCGGCTGGATTGGCTGAGCATCTGCCCGCCGGTGGGAACGGGGGTGAAGCTGGTCAGCGATGATCTGTTTGAGACTCCCTTGGAGCAAGCGCAGATCGATTTTGAGAATGAAGGCGGCGAGATTTTTGTTTGTGGAAATCCACCCTATTCTGGGAAAGGAAAGAAGGACGATAATCAGATTTCCGAGATGAAGCGGTTGTTTGGGCATCTCACTCGTAAATACGGATACATCGATTACGTCGGATGCTGGTTCCTGCTCGCTGCCGATTATTGCAGAAGAACGGGCGCAACCTCCGCGCTCGTTGCTACCAACTCAATTTGTCAAGGTCGCCAGCTTCCTCAGCTATGGCCATTGGTGCTGAGGCATGATGTCGAGATTTTTCACGCGCATCACTCGTTCAAATGGGCGAACAACGCGGCGCGCAACGCTGGCGTGACTTGTGTGATCGTCGGGTTGGCGATGAAGAATGTGCGTACCCGCAAGACCATCAATGATGGCGAGTTCTCCCGCACTGCCGCGAACATCAACGCCTACCTGATCGATGGGGCGGATCTTTTCGTCACCAGCGTGCCGCGGCCGCTTGCGCCGCTACCCGCGATGGTCACAGGCAGCGTGCCGAACGATGGCGGCCATCTGATCCTGAGCCCGCTGGAGGTCCGCTCTCTTACAGCAGAACATGCCGATGTCCGTATGTTCATTCGGCCGTTCTTCGGCTCGCAAGACTATTTGCAGGGTGCCACCCGCTCTTGCCTCATGATTGGCGACCGACATCTGGAAATGGCTCGGTCCATTCCGGAAATCGAACGCCGATTGGAGTCGGTGGCGTCGCTGCGAGCGGAGAGTGACAAGGAGGAAACGCGCGAGCTGCTCGCGGATATTCCGCACCGGTTCCAGCACCATGGGCCTGTGCCCAGGCAGCACGCCATCATCATCCCCTCAGTCAGTTCTGAACGTCGTGAGTGGTTTCCCGCAGGGTTGGTTCCGGCTGGGACTGTTGTCTCCAATCTCGCTTTCCTCGTCAGCGATTCAGCGATTTGGCCGTTAGGCATCCTGCTGTCCCGGCTCCACCTGACGTGGATCGCCACCGTCTGCGGCAAGCTCGAGACACGCTACCGGTACTCCAACACCCTCGGCTGGAACACCTTCCCCGTCCCTATCCTGACGGAGACCAACAAGGCCGATCTCACACGCTGCGCGGAGGACATCCTGCTCGCCCGCGAAGCCCATTTCCCCGCCACCATAGCCGATCTCTACGACCCCGAAGCGATGCCCGCAGACCTGCGCGCCGCCCACGATCGCAACGATGAGGTACTGGAGCGCATCTACATCGGACGCCGCTTCCGGAACGACACCGAGCGCCTGGAGAAACTCTTCGACCTCTACACGAAGATGACCTCGGGCCCCGAAGCGGCCGCGCCCAAAGCGCCGCGCAAGCCCGCACGCGCAGCCACCCCTCGCGCCAGCAGCGCCTGAAACACTGACGAAGGACACACGCCGCGCATGGAAGCCCGCAGCAAGACGATCGAGGCCTGGTTCTCCATGATCGAGCAAGCGCAGGTGAAACTACCGCGCTTCCAGCGGCACGAGGCCTGGCGCCCGCGCCAGATCGCCGGCGTGTTCGAGAACATCCTGCGCGCCCCCTCACTGCCCATCGGCGTGCTGCTGGTGCTCGAGGTGGGAGACAGGGAGCTGTTCCACTCCCGACCCGTCGTCGGTGCGCCGGCGTCGTCGGTGAAGCCCAACATGCACGTCCTCGACGGGCAGCAGCGCATCACGGCCCTCTGGCGTTCGCTTACGGATGACTACCCGGACCTGCGCGTGTTCATCCGCCTGACCGGCGCCGAGCCGGCGGAGGATGTCGCGGCCAGCGACGATGATGACGAGGAGGACCAGGGACGCGTCGTGGTCGAGCGCCGATGGCTCAACAAGAAGGGCGAGCAGCAGCCCGCTTGGGCCTTCGATGATGCGCTATGCGCAGCCCGCGGGCTGGCGCCCATTACCATCTTGCGCCCCGGCAGCATGGGCGAAGCGCGGTTCAAAGCGTGGCGTAACGCACTGCGCGCGGCCAGCGCTTACACCGACGAGATGGGCGATGTGGCCAGTGACCTTCGCCAGCGCCTCGGTGGCTACGTGCTGCCCTTCCTCGAACTGCCGGCCAGCACGGCGCGCGAAACGGCACTCGAGGTCTTCAAAAAGATGAATACCTCCGCCTCGCCGCTCAAGGATTTCGACATCGTGGTGGCGCAGGTCGAGGAGGCAGTGGGCGAATCCCTGCACGACAAGATGGCCGACCTGCTGGCCGCGGTGCCGGCCGCTAAGGAGTATGGTCGCATCGAGGATCTGATCCTCGCAGTAGGCGCTCTCTTGCAGGACAAGCCGCCGCTCAAGAAGACCTATCTGGACGACAGCTACGGAAAGGGCCTGGTCGGCGCATGGCCGCAGCTTGAACAAGGGGTCCGCCTCGGCACGGAGTTTCTGGCGCAGGAGGGCCTGCTGAACGCCGATACTCTGCCGAGTGATGTTGCGGTCTATCTGACCTGCGCGATGTGGTCGGTGGCTGGTGGCTTGAAGATGGACCAGGCCGGCAACGCCCGGCAGATCATTCGCAAGGCCTTGTGGCGCGCCTGCTGCACGCATCGGTATGGCAAGACCTCCGCGACGCGTGCCTATGCCGATTTTCGCGCGTTGCGCGTCATGATGACGGCGCCTACGCCCGAACAAGGCTGTGAGCTGTTTGATACAGCCAGCTTTCCACTGCCCGGCATCGAGGAGCTTCGCGCAGCCGGTTGGCCAGGCCGAAAAGACCGGCTGCCGCGCGCCATCCTGGCCGCTGCCCTGCGCCGGCGCGCGCTGGATTTTGCGGATGGCTCACCCATCAGCCGCAGCTCTATCGGCTCCCGCGAGATGGACCACCTCTATTCGGTTAAGTTCCTGGATCGACCCCGGGCCGATACCCTGGTGAACCGCGCGCTGAATTGCGCCCTCATCACCGACCACACCAACCGCAACAAATCCGGCACGAGGCCCAGCGTGTTCATCGCCGAGCGTGCTGCCAAGGCGAACCTTGGCATCGACACGGTGCGCCACCGCCTGGCTTCGCACCTCATTCCCCATGATGCCCTCGTGGCCGATGACTACGAGGCGTTCCTGGAGGCGAGGGCGGCGTTGGTGATGCGCGATCTCCTCCACCTGTGCGACGGGCAGGAGCCCCAGGCATGAGCCATTCCATCCCCGCCGTTTCGATCGCCTATGGCCGCCACGGTAGCTCCACACGCGCCAACGCGCTCGGCATGCGGCCGATGCAGGAACGCGCCTATGCGAAGCGAGGCGAGCAATACCTGCTGATCAAGTCCCCCCCTGCATCCGGCAAAAGCCGCGCGCTGATGTTCATCGCCCTCGACAAGTTGGCGAACCAGGGGCTGCGCCAGGCCCTCATCGTGGTGCCCGAACGCTCTATCGGTGCGAGCTTTGCCGATGAGGCACTGACCAGGCACGGTTTCTGGGCGGATTGGACAGTCGGGCCGCAATGGAATCTGTGCAACGCGCCGGGCACGGATGGCGGGAAGGTCAATGCGGTCGGCAACTTCCTGGCGGGGAACGACAAGGTGCTGGTCTGCACCCACGCCACCTTCCGCTTCGCGGTGGAAAAATTCGGTGTCGCAGCCTTCGACGACCGGCTGATCGCGGTGGACGAGTTCCATCATGTCTCTGCAAACCCGGAGAACCGCCTAGGACTGCAATTGGCGGAATTCATTGCGCGGGACCGGGTGCATTTGGTGGCGATGACAGGTTCCTATTTCCGTGGCGATGCGGAAGCCGTGCTGAGCCCGGCGGACGAGGCGCGATTCGAAACCGTCACCTACACCTACTATGAGCAGCTCAATGGCTATGAGCACCTTAAGCAGCTCGACATCGGCTATTTCTTCTATTCCGGCTCCTACAGCGACGACATTTTGAAAGTGCTGAACCCAGCCGAGAAAACGATTATCCACATCCCGAGCGTGAACTCGCGTGAGAGCACGAAGGACAAGATCCGCGAGGTCGAGCACATCATCGAGGAGCTTGGCGAGTGGCAGGGCACGGAGGCCACCACAGGCTTTCAGCTGGTGAAGGCCGCGGATGGCAGAGTGCTGCGCATCGCCGACCTAGTGGATGACGATGCCGCGAAGCGCGACCGCGTCTCGGCCGCGCTGAAGGACCCAGGCCAGAAGCATAACCGCGACCATGTGGACATCATCATCGCACTCGGCATGGCGAAGGAGGGCTTCGACTGGGTCTGGTGTGAACACGCGCTGACGGTGGGCTACAGGTCGAGCCTGACCGAGATCGTGCAGATCATCGGTCGTGCCACACGCGATGCGCCCGGCAAGACCCGGGCGCGCTTCACCAACCTGATCGCGGAGCCGGACGCCACTGAGCAGACGGTGGCCGAGGCGGTGAACGACACGCTGAAGGCCATTGCTGCCAGCCTCTTGATGGAGCAGGTCCTGGCACCGCGCTTCGAGTTCAAGCCCAAGAATCCAGAGAGCGGGCCCGCTCCCGGCTTCGACTATGGCGAGGCGGGCTATGATCCCGCGAAGTGCAACATCGGCTTCAGCGAGGAGGAAGGCAAATTCCAGATCGAGATCAAGGGCCTGGTGGAGCCGAAAAGCCCTGAGGCCACCCGCATCTGCCAACAGGACCTCAATGAGGTGATCGCGGCCTTCGTGCAGGATAAAGCCGTGGTCGAGCGCGGCCTCTTCGACGCGGACCTCGTGCCGGAAGAACTGACGCAGCTGCGGATGGGGAAGATCATCAAGGACCGCTACCCGGAGCTGGACGAAGGCGACCAGGAGGCGGTGCGTCAACATGCTATCGCGGCGCTGACGCTGACGCAGCAGGCCAAAGGCGCAGCAATGGGCGGCGATGGGGATGCGGAGAAGGGACCGAACATTGCCTTCGTGGAGGGCGTGCGCAGGTTCGCGATGGATGTGCGCGAACTCGACATTGACCTGATCGACAGCATCAATCCGTTCCAGCAGGCCTATGCGATCATGGCCAAGACCATGAACGAGGAGAGCCTGAAACAGGTCCAGGCAATCATCAGCGCCAAGCGGGTGACCATGACACTCGACGAGGCGCGGGAGCTAGCGAAGCGCGCTCTGAAGTTCAAGCACGAACGGGGACGCCTTCCCTCCATCACCTCGCCAGATGCGTGGGAGAAGCGCATGGCGGAGGGCGTGGCCTACCTGGCGCGCATGAAGATGGAGGCCGCACGTGGGTAAGTTCACTGAGGAAGATGACGCCCTTCTTGAAGAGCTCGGCATCGAGGTCGAGGCCAAGCGCGAAGGTAGCCGCACGCCCCGCGAGGAGCGGATGATTGCGGGCTTCGAAGAGATCCAGCGCTTCGTCGAGGACCACGGTCGAGCGCCACAGCACGGTGACGCGCGGGACATCTTCGAGAGGCTCTATGCCGTGCGGCTCGATCGGCTGCGCGAGTTGGACGATGCCCGGACGTTGCTCGCTCCCTTCGATCATCAGGGGCTGCTCTCGGCAGGGTTGCAGGGCGGCGAGACCAATGCCGACGACATCGAAGATGACGAGCTCCTTAGCCAGCTCGGCGTCGATTTGCCGGACGCCACCGGCATCACCGTTCTGCGCCACGTGCGGACGGCGGCGGAAAAGCGCGAGGCAGAAGAGATCGCCAACCGCGACCGATGCGAGGATTTCGACCGTTTCAAGCCGCTGTTCGACCGGGTGCAGCAGGACCTCGCGGCAGGCCTTCGTCAGACAAAGCGGTTCGAGCGGAAGTCAGAGATCACGACCGGGCGTTTCTACATCCTGGGCGGCCAGAAAGCTTATGTGGCTGCGATGGAACAGCCGCTTGCCAATGAGCACGGCAACATCGATGCCCGGCTTCGCGTGATCTTCGACAATGGGACCGAGAGCAACTTGCTGATGCGGTCTCTGCAGAAGGCGCTGCAACAGGACCCCACCGGGCGGCGGATCGTCGACCCAGCAGCTGGCCCTCTATTCTCGGACCAGAACGAGGAAGGCGATGAAGCGAGTGGCACGGTCTATGTGTTGCGAAGCAAATCTGACCATCCAGTCGTGGCGGCGCATCGTGGCGTGCTGCACAAGATCGGTGTGACCGGCGGCGATGTGGCCCGCCGCATCGCAAATGCTCGCCTCGATCCGACCTTCCTGATGGCCGACGTCGAGGTCGTCGCGACCTATGAACTCTTCAACATCAATCGGACGCGGCTTGAGAATCTGATCCATCGAATCTTCGATCCCGGGCGGCTCGACATCGAAATCAAGGATCGTTTTGGGAAGCCGGTTGTCCCGAGGGAATGGTTCCTGGTGCCCCTCTTTGCGGTCGATGAGGTAGTGGAGAAGATTAAGGACGGCACGATCACAAGTTACGTCTACGATCCCAAAACCGCGTCGCTCACTCTCAGAACCGGCTAGGAATGGTTCTTGCCGTTCCCTCTCTCTCCTCGAACCATCGACGCGATAGCCGATATCATCACCGGCGGCCCAGGCATGGGCGGCGCTCCGCCACCTATCGGTTTCTACCGCAGCGGCCCACAGATTGAGAAATTCATGAGATCATGTAACGTGGCCTTCCAGGTTACTGGCTCTCGGGTGCCCGCCCTCGTGTCTTGCCTAATGGCCGTCAACAACGGCATCGAGCCGGAGAAGGTCCTGCCCCGCATCATTGAAGCGGCGGCCGATCCCCGTGACTTTGCCGCTGAGCCGGAGCGCCATACCGCTGTAATCGACCATCTCAATCGGGCCTTACAGTCCGACGGATTTGAGCTTCAGTCGCAAGGGCAGCGAGTGCGCCTCGTCGTATCCGGCCATTCGACGCCGGTTGTTGAGCAACTCTCCGGAATCGTCGGGACGATCAGTTTCGACACTGTGAGGCGGGACCTGGACCGCGCCCTCGCGAGCATTGAAGCGGATCCCGAGGATGCCATCACCGCCGCCTGTTCGACGATCGAGAGCGTCTGTCGGTCGATACTGATCGAACTCGGGGAGCCTCTACCAGGGAAGAAGGATGTGCAGGGCTTATTCAATGCGGTGAAGCGGCCGCTAGGCCTGGCTCCTGAGCGCAGTGACCTCCACTCTCAGATTGCTGACGATGTTCGAACAACCCTGGGTGGACTGGCCACTGTCATCCAAGGTGTGGGGGCGTTACGCACCCATGCTGGCGACGCACACGGGCGCGAGCGTGGCTACGCACGTGTTGATGCCCGAATCGGCCGTCTCGCTATCCATGCTGCAAGTACGGTTGCTTTGTTCCTGATCGAAACCTGGCAGCGTAAGTTTCCCGCTCGAGATTTGCTTAGGCATGACGATCCGGCCTGAGCACGGCGGTCCCTGGGCTGGCTGCGGCGCCGAACCCAGCGCGCGGGGCACCGAATTTGCTGGGAGCCTCGACGGTGCTCTTTGGGATCGCCCTTGCCGCTCCGGTTCCTTCTGCCAAGCGGTGGGCTTGCTGAATTCTCCCAAGCCCTTCACAGAGAATCTGATCTAATATCAGTACTATAGCGCTTGAGGGTGAAATCATCCCACCCCCGAGCTTCGGAGACTTCTGGGCCTCCGGAGAGAGATTTCCAGGGTCGTTTCGTTCTCCGACCCTCAAGCCATCCCAACAAAAACCCAAGAAGCCTGCGGTTCAGGGCGACAACGATGCGTAAGAAATGTGAGGTTGGGGAACCGACTGGAGCGGGCGAAGGGATTCGAACCCTCGACCCCGACCTTGGCAAGGTCGTGCTCTACCCCTGAGCTACGCCCGCCCGCTCCGTGTGGGCAGCTTGTGCCACGGGGGATGATTCGTGGCAAGCCACCCCCGCGGGGGAATTTCGCGCATGCCCACCATGCAGCCAGGACGCGACGGTGGCGCCGCCCGCGGTCAGCGCCACGTCGGTCCAAGTGTCCTGCCAGTCGCCGATGATGTTCACCAGCCATTCGAAGCCTTCCCAGGCCACGCCCAGCGTCAGGCCGAACATCAGCCCCACCCAGGCCATGTGCCAGCGCCCGCGCGGGCGCCCATCCGCCAGCACCAGGGCGGCGAACACTGCGCCGGCGATGGCGCCGTTCACCAGATGCACGAACTCGTCGAAGGGGTTGGCGCCGTGGAACAGCGACAGGCCGTAGCCCGGCGCGGTGATCAGCGTCGCCAGCGCCGGGGCCGAATCGTAGCGGCGCGGCAGGCGGCTCAGCCGCAAGGGCAGGAAGGGCATGCGCTCGCGCGGGGTGGCGACCAGCGCCAGGCAGCCGGCGGCTGCCAGGGCGGTGGCCCAGGCGGCGCTGCCCTTCTCCAGCGCGCCGAACCACAGCGCCATCACCACCAGGGCGGCCAGCAGCGCCCAGCAATGCCAGGGGACTCGCGACATGCCGCGCGAACGCGCGGACCGGCGCTCAGGTTCCCTGGAAGCCGGGCAGGGTGTCGAGGGTGTCGAAGTCGCGCAGCACGCCGTCGCCGGGCATCTCCACCTCGGCCAGCCGGTCGGCGTGGCGGCCGACCAGCTGGCGCGCGCCGACGTCGCCGTGGATTCCGGCGATGGCGGCGAAGAACTCGCGCCCCCACAGCACCGGGTTGCCCTGCTTGCCGCGGAAGGTGGGCTGCACGATGGCGCGGCCTTCCTCGGGGTCGAAGGCGGCCAGGATGCGTCCCATGTCGGCGGCCGAAACCAGGGGCATGTCGCCCAGCGCCACCAGCGCGCCCTCGGCTGCCGCCGGCACCGCGGCGATGCCGGCGCGCAGGGAGGCGCTGAGCCCCTCGGCGTAGTCGGCGGCGTGGACGAACTCGACGGGCCGGCCGGCCAGCGCCGCCTCCACCCGCTCGCGCTCGTGGCCCGTCACGACGATGACGGGGCGCAGCCCGGCCGCCAGCACCTGCTCGACCACCCGCGCCACCATCGGGACGCCGCGCCCGTCCTGCTCCAGCAGCTTGTTGCGCGGCGCCATGCGGCGGGAACGCCCGGCCGCCAGCACCAGCCCGGCCACGGCCCGCGGCGCACGCGGCGCCGGGGAAGGGCGGCCCGGCGCCTCGCCGCGCGGCAGGGGGCGCGCCTCGATTTCCTTCAGCAGGCCGCCCACGCCCATGCGCATCACGTCGCGCGGCGACACCTCCAGCCCGGCGAACAGGCGCTGCAGCACCCAGTCGAAGCCGTTCAGCTTGGGGCTGCGGGCGCAGCCGGGCAGCACCATGGCCGGCACGCCGCCCACCGCTCCCAGGCACAGCAGGTTGCCAGGGTCCACCGGCATGCCGAAATGCGCCACCGCCCCGCCCGCCCGCACGATGGCGGCCGGGCCGACGTCGCGCCGGTCCACCGTGGCCGAGGCGCCGGCGACCAGCAGCATCCCCGCCCCCTGACCCAGCAGGCGGCCCAGCGCGGCGGCGACGGGCGCCTCCTCATGCGGCACGCGCTCCACCGGCAGCAGCTGGCCCATCAGCGCCTCGACGCGGGCCTGGGTGACTTCCACCGCGCCTTCCATGGCGCTTTCCTTCACGCCCGGCAGCTCGGTCATCACCAGCCCGACCTTGAGCGGGCGGAACGGGTGCAGGGCCAGCACCGGCCCGCCGCGCCGCAGCAGGGATTCCGCCACGCCCAGCACCGCGCCCGGCACGGCGAAGGGGATGACCTTGATGGTCGCCAGCATCTCCTTCGGCCGCACCACCGCGAAGTTGGGCAGGGTGGCGACGGTCAGGCTCTCGTCCAGCGCGTTCACGGCGTGGATGCGCGCCTCGTCCAGCACCAGCAGGCCGGCGGATTCCGCCAGCAGGTTGGCGCGCCCGGTGGCGGCGCGGGTGCGCGCCACCAGCGGCGCCAGCAGGGCGTCGGCCAGGCGGGCGGCCGCCGCGTCCTCCGGCACGTCGCCCGGCGAGAGGCGGGCGGCCTGCACCTCGCGGTGGCCGGCCTCGCGCAGCGCGGCGATGGCGCCGGCGTCCAGCACGGTGCCCTTCTTCAGCACGCGGCCGGGCAGGCGAAGGGTATGGGCCAGCACCGCGCCCTCGGCCTCGGCCAGCGGGGTGGGACCGAAGATCACTTGCCCCGCCTGCGCGCCACCACCTGCGCCATGACCGACAGGGCGATCTCCGGTGCCGTGACGGCGCCGATGTCCAGCCCGACCGGCGCGGCGATGCGCGCGATGGCGGCGGCGTCCAGCCCGGCCTCGCGCAGCCGCTCCACCCGCTTCGCGTGGGTGCGGCGCGAGCCCAGCGCGCCGACGTAGAAGGCGGGCGAGCGCAGGGCCACCAGCAGCGCGGGGTCGTCCAGCTTGGGGTCGTGGGTCAGCGTCACCACGGCGGTGCGGGCGTCGGGGGCCAGGGCCTCCAGCGCCTCGTCGGGCCATGCGTGGTCCAGCGCCATGCCGGGGAAGCGCTCCGGCGTGTTGAAGGCGCGGCGGGGGTCCACCACCGTCACCGCGAAGCCCAGCACCGCCGCCATTGGCGCCAGGGACTGCGCGGCATGGACGGCGCCGACGATGAGCAGGCGCAGCGGCGCGTTGCGCGGCTGCACGAACCAGGTTTCCTCGCCGACCGCCACCGGGCCGGCGCGGTCGTCGCGCAGCGCCGCCTCCGCCGCCGCGCGCAGCGCCGCGGGCGTGGCGTCGTGGGGATAGAGGAGCTGCGCGCCGTCCGGCAGGCGGGTCAGCAGGGCCAGGGGCGGCGCGCCGTCCAGGAAGCGGCGCAGCGTCTCCGGCGTCACGCCAGCCGCTCCACGAAGACCTTCAGCTTGCCGCCGCAGGCCAGCCCGACCTCCCAGGCCTGCTCGTCGCTGATGCCGAAATCCAGCAGGCGGGGGGTGCCCTCGGCCATCACCTCGCGCGCCACCTCGGCCACCGCGCCCTCGATGCAGCCGCCGGAGACGCTGCCGGCCATCCGCCCGCCGCGCGTGACCGCGAAGACCGAGCCGGCGGGGCGGGGCGAGGAGCCCCAGGTCTCCACCACGGTGGCCAGCGCCACCTCCTCGCCGGCCTCCCGCCAGGCGGCGGCGGTGCGCAGGATGTCCTCGCTCATCGGCGTTCTCCCAGGGCCTTCACCAGCTCCCGCAGGCTGTCCAGGTTGTGCACGGGGCGGAACTCGTGGACGTGCGGCAGCATCGCCTTGATGCCCTGCGATCTGGGTTCGAAGCCCTGCCAGCGCAACAGCGGGTTCAGCCAGATCAGCCGCCGGCAGGAGCGGCGCAGCCGCGCCATCGCCTCGCCCAGCCCGCGCCCGCCCTCGCGGTCCAGGCCGTCGGTGATCAGCAGCACCACGGCGCCCTGGCCCAGCACGCGGCGGGCCCAGCGGTGGTTGAACTCCTCCAGCGCCTCGCCGATGCGCGTGCCGCCGGACCAGTCGGGCACGGCGGCGCCCACCATCTCGAAGGCGACCTCGGCATCCTGGTGGCGCAGCTGGCGGGTGATGTTGCTCAGCCGGGTGCCGAACAGGAACACGTGCACGCGGTCGCGGTCGTTGGTCAGCGCATGGAGGAAGTGCAGCAGCACCTGGGCGTAGCGCGCCATGGAGCCGCTGATGTCGCAGATGGCCACCAGGGGCGGCGGGCGGGTGGTGCGGCGCCGGCGCGCCAGGGCGGCAACCTCGCCCCCCGTGCGCGCGGCGCGGCGCAGCGTGGCGCGCAGGTCGGGGCGCGGGCCGGCGGGGTCGGGGCGGAAGCGGCGGGTCGGCTTCTCGTCCAGCGGCAGCACGAGGCGGCGGATCTCGGCCTTGGCGGCGGCGATCTCCGCCGCGCCCATCGCCTCGAAGTCCATGCGCTGCAGCAGCTCCCGCCCGCTCACCGTCAGGGTGGCGTCCTGGCGGCGCTCCTCGGCCGGGGGCTGCTGCGGCGGGGGAGGGGGGCGCCCGCCCGCCATCGCCTCGGCGAGGCGGCGGGCGCCGGGCTTCGCCTTTTCCTCCGGCCGCGGCGCCTCCATCATCGCCAGCGCCGCGGCGGTGCGGGCGCGCTCGGGGTCGCGCCAGAACAGGGCGAATGCGGCGTCGAACACCGGGGTCTGGTCGTGGCGGCGCACCAGGGTGGCGTGCAGCGCGGCGTGGGCGACGGCGCGCTCCTCCACCCCGGCCAGGGCCAGCGCCTCGGCCGCGGCCATCGCCTCGCCCGGGCCGACGGGCAGGCCGGCGCGGCGCAGCAGCCGCACGAAGCCCAGGACGTTGGCGGCCAGCGCGCCGCCCGGCCGCGCCGCCGGCAGCGCGGTGCGCGGGGGGATCATCCCGCCTCGCCGATGAGCCGCGCGGCCTCCTCGCCCCGCAGCTTGGCGATGTCGTCCTGGTACTTCAGCAGCACGCCCAGCGTGGCGTCCACCGCGCCCGAGGTCAGCTCCTCGGCGTCCAGCGCCGCCAGGGCGTTGGCCCAGTCTATGCTCTCGGCCACGCCGGGCAGCTTGAAGTAGTCGCCCTCGCGCAGCCGCTGCACGAAGCCCACCACCTGGGCCGACAGGCGCTCCGGCACGCCGGGGGCGCGCAGGCGCAGGATCTCGCGCTCCCGCGCCGCGTCGGGGTAGTCCACCCAGTGATACAGGCAGCGGCGTCGGATGGCGTCGTGCACCTCGCGCGTGCGGTTGGAGGTGATGACGACCACGGGCGGCGTGGCCGCCTTCACCGTGCCCAGCTCGGGAACCGAAAGCTGGAAGTCGGCCAGCACCTCCAGCAGGAAGGCCTCGAAGGGCTCGTCGGCGCGGTCCAGCTCGTCGATCAGCAGCACGGCGGGCTCGCCCTCCAGCGCCTGCAGCAGCGGGCGCGCCTGGAGGAAGCGGCGCTGGTACAGCGCGGATTCGACGTCGGCCACCGCGCCCGTCGCCTCGGCGACGCGGATGGCCAGCAGCTGGCGGGCGGTGTCCCACTCGTAGGCGGCGGCGTTCAGGTCCAGCCCGTCATGGCATTGCAGCCGCACCAGCCGGCGCGGCAGCTGGGCGGCCAGCACCTTGGCGATCTCGGTCTTGCCGGTGCCGGGCTCGCCCTCCAGGAACAGGGGGCGGCCCATGCGCAGGGCCAGGTGGACGGTGGTGGCCAGCGCCGTGTCGGCCACGTAGCCGCCCGCCGCCAGCAGGGCGGCGGTTTCGGCGACGCTGCCGGGCATCACGAGGACAGGAAGATCAGGTACATCACCACCAGGAAGATCGGCACGCCCACCGCCACCGGGATGGGCCAGCCCAGGATCTCCGCCGGGAAGGCCGGCTTCACCGGGATGTGCTTGTGCGCGATGGGCGCGGGCTCGCTGAAGCCGGCGCCCGGCATGGCCTGGGGCGTCAGCTGCGCCGCCAGCCGGTCGAAGAACAGGCCGGCCATCTGGTTCGCCGTGCTGTCGATCAGCCGCCCGCCCAGCTGGGCCATCTTGCCGCCCACCTGGGCCTTCACGCGGTAGCGCAGGATGGTCTCGGAGGGGCCGGCCTCCTCCAGCTCGACGTCGGCGCCGCCCTTGGCGAAGCCCATGGCGCCGCCATTGCCCTCGCCGGTGATGGTGTAGGAGGCGGGGGGGTTCAGGTTCTCCAGCCGCACCTTGCCGCCGAACTTCGCCGCCATCGGGCCGATCTTGAGCGCCACGCGGGCCTGCATCTCGTCGTCCGCGGTCTTCTCGATGTGCTCACAGCCGGGGATGGCCTGCCGCAGCCGGTCGGGGTCGTTCAGCGCCTCCCAGACCTGGGCGCGGGGGGCGGGGATGCGCCGCTCGCCGGACATTTCCATGTTTGGTCGCTCCAACTCTTTCCACTCACATAGCCTCCGGGGCGGCCCCCGCAAAGCCCGGTGCGCGGTTGACCCGGCGCGCCTCGCGGCGGAAAAGACTGGGAAAAGGACGGGGGTTTCGTTGCGCGCCGCGATCATTGCCCTCGGGCTGGCCCTGCTCGCCCAGCCCGCCCAGGCCGCGGCCATCGACGGCCGGGCGCTGGGCCTCATCTGGGTCATCCCCTTCGCGGGGGTGCTGCTGTCCATCGCGCTGCTGCCGGTGCTGGCGGCGGGCTTCTGGCACCATCACTACGGCAAGGTGGCGGCCTTCTGGGGCGCGGCCTTCCTGCTGCCCTTCGCCGCCGCCTTCGGCCCCGCGGTGGCGGGGGCGGAGGTCGCCTTCGTGCTGGTGCAGGAATACCTGCCCTTCATCATCCTGCTGCTGGCGCTCTACACCACCGGGGGCGGGGTGCTGCTGAAGGGCACGCTGGTGGGCACGCCCGCCACCAACACCGCCATCCTGGCCGTGGGCACCGTGCTGGCCTCCGTGATGGGCACCACCGGGGCGTCCATGCTGCTGATCCGGCCGATGCTGCGCGCCAATGCCGGGCGGCGGCGCAAGGTGCACAGCTTCGTGTTCTTCATCTTCCTGGTCAGCAACATCGGCGGCTCCCTGACGCCCATCGGCGACCCGCCGCTCTACCTGGGCTTTCTGAAGGGCGTGTCCTTCTTCTGGCCCACCGTGCACCTGTTCTGGCCCTTCCTGCTGTGCTCCGTGGTGCTGCTGGCCATCTACTACGCGCTGGATTCCTGGCTCTACGCCAAGGAAGGCCCGCTGCCGGCGCCCGCCGCGCGCGAGCCCTTGCGCATCGAGGGCTGGGTGAACGTCGCGCTGATCGGCGTCGTCGTGCTGGGCGTGCTGCTGCAGGGCGTGTGGAAGCCCGGCGACGTGCGCGTGCTGGGCGAGGTGGTGGGCATCGAGCGCTTGGTGGCCATGGGCATCTTCCTCGGCGTCACCGCCGCCTCGCTGGCGCTGACGCCGGCGGTGCTGCGCGAAGCCAACGGCTTCGCCTGGGGCGCGATGGCCGAGGTGGCGAAGCTGTTCGCCGCCATCTTCCTGTGCATGGGCCCGGTGCTGGCCATCCTGAAGGCGGGGCCGGAGGGCGCGGCCGCCGGGCTGGTGGCGCTGACCTCCGACGCCGCCGGGCAGCCCATCCCCTGGGTGTACTTCTGGATGACCGGCGGGCTGTCCTCCTTCCTGGACAACGCGCCCACCTACCTCGTCTTCTTCAACCTCGCGGGCGGCGAGCCGGGCTACCTGATGACGCAGGGCGCCGCCACGCTAGCGGCCATCTCGGCCGGGGCGGTGTTCATGGGCGCCAACTCCTACATCGGCAACGCGCCCAACTTCATGGTCAAGGCCATCGTGGAGGAGAACGGCGTGCGCATGCCCTCCTTCTTCGGCTACGTCGCCTGGGCCGCGCTGTTCCTGCTGCCCCTGTTCGTGCTCGCCACGCTCATCTTCTTCGTCTGAGGAAAGGCCAAGCAACATGCCCTACGTGATCGGCGCCGACCTGCCCGCCCAGCCCGCCGGCGAGCGCTTCCGCGCCCTGCTGGAGCGGCCGGAGATCCTGCGCATGCCCGGCGCCCACCTCGGGCTGGCCGCCCTGCTGGCGCAGAAGCAAGGCTTCGAGGCGCTTTACCTCTCGGGCGCCGCGATGTCCGCCTCCATGGGCCTGCCGGACCTGGGCATGATCACGGTGGAGGACGTGTGCTTCTTCATCCGGCAGGTGACGCGCGCCACCGGCCTGCCGGCCCTGGTGGACGGCGACACCGGCTATGGCGAGGCGCTGAACGTCATGCACATGGTGCGCGCCTTCGAGGATGCGGGCGCGGGCGCCGTGCACCTGGAGGACCAGCTGCTGCCCAAGAAGTGCGGCCACCTGAATGACAAGAAGCTGGCCGGCGCCGACGAGATGGCCGCCAAGGTCGCCGCCGCCCGCCGGGCGCGCCGGCACCTCTACGTCATCGCGCGCACCGACGCGGTGGCGAGCGAGGGCATGGACGCCGCGGTGGACCGCGCGAAGCGCTACCTGGAGGCCGGCGCCGACGCCATCTTCCCCGAGGCGCTGACCACGGCGGAGATGTTCCGCGAGTTCGCCCGCCGGATGCCCGGCGTGAAGCTGCTGGCCAACATGACCGAGTTCGGCCGCACCCCCTTCTTCACCGCCGCCGAGTTCCAGGAGATGGGCTACGCCATGGTGATCTGGCCGGTCTCGCACCTGCGCGTGGCCGCCAAGGCGTGGGAGGAGCTCTACGCCCAGGTCGCGGCCGAGGGCGGCACCCACGGCGCGGTGGAGCGCATGCAGACGCGCGCCGAACTCTACGCCACCATCGGCTACCACGCGTACGAGGAGCTGGATGCCTCGCTGGTCCGCACCGTCGTCCCGCAGGCGATGCCGCAGCGCTAGCTTGCTGCTCGCGGCGGCGGCCCTGCTGGCGCCGCCGCCCCCCGCCGAGGCGCGCACCCGCGCCGCGGCCCGGCGGCAGGCGAAGGTGGCGCAGGAGCTGCGCATCATCCGCCGCGACGCCATCGCCCCGCCGGAGGACATCGCGGGCGGGGAGGGCGGGCGCTGGTCGCTGGACCTGCAACTGCCCCTGCTGTGGAACGCCAATCCCGGGGCGCGGCACCCGCCGGGCCGCGGCGACGTGCAGGCGACGCCCGAGGCGCGGCTGGGCTGGAGCCACCGCCCCGCCGCCGTGCCGCTGCGCTTGGCGGCCACGCTTGACGCCGCTGCCGACCGCTACGGCCGGTCCGGCATCGCCGGCAGCGACACCCTGTTCCTGCGCCTGCGCGCCCAGCGCGAAAGCGGGCGGGACGACCAGGAGGTGCAGCCCTTCGTGATGCTGCAATCCGCCCGCGACCACGAGCCGGGCTGGGGCAGCCGGCTGGAGAGCCGGCACGACCTCACGCTCGGCGCGGCGGCGGAACTGAACCTGGACCGCTCCTGGCGCCGGGTGCCGCGCGGGCCGGACACCCGCGATGCCACGGCTTGGTCGCTGGGCCTGAACCTGGGGGTGCAGCGCCGCTGGCGGGAGGAGGCGCCGCCCTCCCTGGCGCTGGTGGCCAACCCTTCGGCCGGCTGGACGCCGCACCGCCGCTTCACCGCCAGCCTGGAGCTGGAGGCGGCCCGGCGCTGGCACGCGCGCGACGGGCAGGGGCGCCGCCGCGACTGGCTGGCCGCCCCGGTGCTGACGCTGGAATGGCTGCCGGCGGAGGGCTGGCTGCCGGGATGGCTGGGGGCGCCGGCGGTGAACCTGCAGGTCTTCGGCGCGCGCCAGTGGTCCAGCCGCGCGGAATGGGACTTCCGCCAGGGCGGCGCCGGGCCCCTGCTGCGGACCACCTGGCGCTTCTAGGCCGCGCGAGGCCGGCTCACCGGGCCGGGGCGCGCTCCTCGCAGGCCTCGGCGAGCTCGGCGCGCACCTGGGCCACCACCTCCTCGCCCTGCTCCTCCAGCGCGATCAGGGTGTTGTGCGCGCCCTGGGTGGCGCGGATCAGCTCGTCCAGCTTGAGCTGGATCGCCTGGGTGTCGCGGTTCTGCGCGTTCTGGATCAGGAACACCATCAGGAAGGTGACGATGGTGGTGCCGGTGTTGATCACCAGCTGCCAGTTCTCGCTGAAGTCGAAGAAGGGGCCGGTGACGGCCCAGGCCACCACGGTGCCCAGCGCCAGCAGGAAGGCCCAGGGCCGGCCGCTCTCGTGCGCGGTGCGGCTCGCGATGCTGGCGAAGCGGTGCTGCAGCTCCATATCCGCCGGAATGTGCCACCGAACCGGGGGTTTGCCCCTTGCGGAAATGTCATGCGCCCCTGGCTGATCGGCTCGGAGATCTACCGCGGCTCGACCTACGGGCCGAAGCACCCGCTGGCCATCCCGCGCGTCTCCACCACGCTGGACCTGATCCGTGCGCTGGGCTGGCTGGACGAGGCGCAGTACCGCGACAGCCCGATGGCGAGCGAGGCGCAGCTCGCGCGCTTCCACCACCCTGATTACCTGGCCGCGCTGCGCCGCGCCGAGGCGGCGCAGGCGGTGAGCGCCGAGGACAAGGCGCGCTTCCGCATCGGCGCCGACGGCAACCCGGTGTACCGCGAGGTGTTCCGCCGCCCCGCCACCAGCGCCGGCGGCGTCATCCTGGCCGCGCGGCTGACGGCGGCGGGCGGGCAGGCGCATTGCCCGGGCGGCGGCACCCACCATGGCCGGCCGGACCGCGCCTCCGGCTTCTGCTACGTCAACGACGCCGCGCTGGGGCTGCTGGAGTGGCTGGACCTCGGCCTGACGCGGCTGCTCTACCTCGACCTCGACGCGCATCACGGCGACGGCGTGGAGGACGCCTTCGCGCAGGACCCGCGCGTGGTCACGCTCTCGGTGCACGAGGCGGCGCGCTGGCCCTTCACCGGCCTGGCGCACCGGCCCTGCGGCGCGCTGAACCTGCCGGTGCCGCAGGGCTTCCACGACGCCGAGCTGCGCCACCTGCTGCACGGCGCCATCCTGCCGGTCATCGAGGCGGTGCAGCCGCAGGCCATCATGCTGCAATGCGGCGCCGACGCGCTGGAGGAGGACCCGCTGGCGCGGCTGGGCCTGTCCAACAACGCCCATGCCGAGGTCATCGCCGCGGTGAAGGACCTGGCGCCGCGCTTCGTGCTGCTGGGCGGCGGCGGCTACAACCCCTGGACGGTGGCGCGTTGCTGGGCGCGCGGCTGGGGCGTGCTGGACGGCCACGCGCCGCCGCCGCGCCTGCCGCCGGCGGCCGAGGCGGTGCTGCGCGGGCTGAGCTTCTCCCGCGCCGCCGGGCGCGACCCGCCGGGGCATTGGTTCACCACCCTGGCCGACGCCCCGCGGGAGGGGCCGGTGCGCGAGGAGGTGCGCGCCCTGGCGCGGGGGCTGCCCGTGATGCTGGAATCCGTGGCAGGCTGCGCGGCATGATCCGCCGTGCCCTGCTGCTGCTCGCCCTCCTCACCCCCGCCGCCCTGGCCCAGCCGGGCGTGGACCGCCCGCAGCCGCGCCTGCCGGTGGAGACGTTGACCATCCTCGGCCGCGACGGCACCAGCCACGCCTTCCGGGTGGAGATGGCGCTGCGGCCGGAGGACCAGACCGTGGGGATGATGTTCCGCACCGCCATGGAGCCCGACGAGGGCATGCTGTTCGACTGGGGCGCCCCGCGCGAGAGCGCGATGTGGATGCGCAACACCCTCATCCCGCTCGACATGCTGTTCATCGCCGCCGACGGCCGAATCCACCGCATCCACGAGCGTGCGGTGCCGCACAGCCTCGCCAGCATCGAGAGCCGCGGCCCGGTGCGCGCGGTGCTGGAGCTGGCCGGCGGCACGGCGGAGCGGCTGAACCTGCGGGTGGGCGACCGCGTGCAGCACCGCATCTTCGGCGCGGCGCGCTGAGCGCACGCCGCGCCGGCCGGCGTCACGCCGGGACGAACATCGGCACCGGGGCGCCGCCGTCGCTGTCGCGGAACTTGACCCGCACCTTCTGCCCGCAGGACAGCGCGTCCAGGTCGCACTCGACGATGTTGGTGAGCATCACCGGCCCCTCGTCCAGCTGGACGTAGGCGACGCAGAACGGCTCCTTCCCGCGCGCCACCGACCAGGAATAGATGGTGCCGGTGCCCTTGGCCTCCACGAACTCCACGTTGCTGGACAGCGTGAAGGGCGAGACCTTGCGCGGGTAGTGGAACAGCTGGCCGGTGTCGAGGCACTTGCCCAGGATCAGCTTGCCCTCGCGGCAGCCGTCGAAATAGGGCTTGTTGTCGGGGCTCTCCGCCGGGGCGGCGGGGGTGCGGTCGAAGGCTTGCGTGGCCATGGGGTTCACTCCCGCTCCAGGATGACGGTGCCGCAGCCGTGCCGCGTGCCCAAGTTGCCGCCCTTGCCGTTGGCGAGGACCAGCGAGGCGTCCTTCACCTGCACCGCCGGGTGCGCCTCGCCGCGCGCCTGACGCACCGCCTCGATCACCTTGGTCATGCCGCCGCGGTTGGAGGGGTGGTTGTTGCACAGCCCGCCGCCATCCGTGTTGAAGGGCAGCTTGCCGACGCCGGAGATCAGGTTGCCGTCGGCGACGAACTTCCCGCCCTCGCCCTTGGCGCAGAAGCCCAGGTCCTCGATCTGCACGACGACGCTGATGGTGAAGCTGTCGTAGATGGAGGCGTAGCGGATGTCCGCCGGCTTCACCCCGGCCTTGTCGAAGGCCATCGGGCCGGACTTCGCCGCCGCCGAGTAGGTGAGGTCGATGGCCCCGGCGCTCTGGTGCTTGTAGGCCTCGCCCCAGCCCTTCACGCCGACGCGCGGGCGGTTGAGCGACTTCGCGATCTCCGGCCGGGCGACGATCAGCGCGCCGCCGCCGTCGGAGATGACGCAGCAATCCAGCCGGTGCAGCGGGTCCGCCACCATGGGCGAGTTCACCACGTCCTCCACCGTCACCACCTTGCGCAGCATCGCGTGCTCGTTGTGCTGGGCGTGGTGGGAGGCGGCGACCTTGACCCAGGCCAGCTGCTCGGAGGTGGTGCCGAACTCGTGCATGTGCCGGGTGGCGACCATGGCGTGCATGGTGGCGATGGTGCGGCCGTAGGGCAGCTCGAAGCTCTCGTCCGGCACGCCGGCGCCGAAGGAGCGCACGGCGGTGCCGGTCTGCATCCCCTCGGCGCGCGGGCGGCCGGCCAGCGTGATCAGCGCCACGTTGCACTTGCCGGCGATGATGGCCTCCACCGCGTGGCCCACGTGGATGACGTAGGAGGAGCCGCCGGATTCGGTGGTGTCGTAGTGGCGGATGTTGCGCAGGCCCATGTAGTCGAGCATGGACAGCCCGCCCATGCCCGGCGCGTCGCCGGCGCAGAAGTAGCCGTCGATGTCGGAGGCCTTGAGCCCGGCATCCTGCAGCGCGCCGAAGGCGACCTCGGCATGGAGCTGGGCGGTGGACTTGTCCTCGGCCTTGCGCGTCGGGTGCTCGAAGGCGCCCACGATGTAGGCGGGGTTTTTCATGTGGCGTTCCTGGATGTTCCGCGGGCGAGAGGTTTGCGCCGCATGGAACCCCCGTCAACCCAGCCCCAGCCGCTGCGCCAGCGCGCGGTACATCGCCACCTGCGACTCGACGTGGGCGCGCGTGGCGGCGGGGTCCAGCGGGCGCGGCAGGTGGCCCAGCCGGGCCAGCGCGGCCACCCAGCCGTCGTCCCGCCCTAGGGCGGCCAGGCCCGCCGCCCAGCGCGCGGCCACCTCGTCGGGCATGCCGGCGGGGCCGGCCAGGGCGCCCCAGCCGGACAGCTCCGCCAGGCCGGGCAGGCCGGCCTGCGCGGCGTCGGGCACGCCGGGCAGCGCCGCGGTGGCGAGCAGCGCGCGCAGCGTGCCGGCGCGCAGCGCCTCGGCGGCGTCGCCCATGTTGGCGCCGACGAAGTCCGCCCCGCCGGACAGCACGGCCGCGACCGCCTCGCCGCCGCCGCGCAGCGCGACGGCCTGGGCGGCATCCAGCGGCAGCCCGGCCAGGGACAGCATCTGCCGCACGCCGAGGTCCAGCAGCGTGGCGGGCCCGGCGGTGGAGAAGCGCAGGGCGCCCGGCTGGTCGCGCAGGGCGCGCAGCAGCGCCGGCAGGTCCGGCCAGGGCGAGTCGGCGCGCACGGCCAGCACGAAGGGGTTCTCGTCCAGCAGGCCCAGCCAGGTGAAGTCCGCCGCCGCGTAGGGGGTGCGGGGGTCGGTGGCCGGCAGGATGGCGGAGGCGGCGACGCGCGCCAGCAGCAGCGTGCCGCCATCCGGCCGCGCGCGGGCCACCGCCAGCGTGCCCAGCGCGCCCGAGGCGCCGGGGCGGTTCTCCACCGTGATGGCGGGAGCGTCGGGGCCCAGGTGGCGGGGCAGGTGCCGGGCCAGCAGCCGCGCCACCTGGTCCGCCGCGCCGCCGGGAGTGAAGGGCACCACCAGCGTCGCCGCGGGCAACGGCGCCTGCGCCAGCGCGGGGGCGGGCAGCAACGCGGCCAGGGCGCGGCGGGGCAGGCGCATAATGTCTCCTGTCGAGCGAGGAGGATGGGCGGGGCCGGACCGTGTGGGAAGCTTCGGGGTTGCCCGGTGGTTTCACGCCATGCTACGGCCTGTTTCATGAAGACCGTAACTGGCTTGCCGGCGGGTGACCTCCGGCATCCCCCAGTGGTCCGTGCGCCGATGACCTGTCCGGCGCGCCGGCCCCCACCGCAGGGGCGCCCGAGCTTCCTCCTCGCCTGTGCCGCCATGGCCGGGCTGTGGGTTGCGACGGCCCCTGCCACGGCCGCTGCCGCACCCCACCGGGGCGGGCAGGAGGTTCGGAAAGGCGCGCCCGCCCGCCCAGCGGCCGCGCCCGCGCGCGCGTCCCAGCGCCAGGCGGCGCGGCGGGCGCCGCGGCAGGCGCGCCAAGCGTACGTGCCGCATCTGCGCGATTCGCCGCAGGAGCTGATCCCCGTCGCGGGCGCCGACTCGGTGCCGGAGGGCATGTCGCCGCGCGCGGCCTGCCTGGCCGCCACCCGCCGCGCCGAGGCGGTGCACGGCATGCCGCGCGGCCTGCTGACCGCCGTCGCCCTGGCCGAGAGCGGGCTGCACGCCTATGCGCTGAACATCGGCGGGCGCGCCCACTTCCCCGGCGACCGCGAGCAGGCGCGCGCCCTGCTGGCCGGCGCCCGCCCGGGCGCCTCCGTGATGGCGGGCTGCGTGCAGGTGAACGCGCGGGTGCACGCGCGGGGGTCCGACTGGCCGCTGGACCCCACGCGCTCCGCCGACTGGGCGGGGGGCATGATGGCGCGCTGGGCGCGCGAGACCGGCTCCTGGAGCGAGGCGGTGCGGCGCTGGCATGGCGGCTCGCCGGCCTCGACCCAGCGGCTGGTGTGCCGCATCAAGGCCAAGATGGAGGTCACCGGCGCCGAGGACGACGTGTTCCGCGACTGGAGCTGCGACGGCGCCCAGACGGCGCGGGTGCGCCGCAACGGCGAGCTCCACTTGGCCCGCGCGGAGGAGGCGCTGTAGGCGCCTACTCCTTCACCGCACCGGTGAGGCTGGACACATAGTAGTCCACGAAGAAGCTGTAGAAGATCACCACCGGCAGGCTTCCGAGCAGGGAGCCTGCCATCAGCGCGCCCCACTGGTAGACGTCGCCCGTCACCAGCTCGGTCAGGATGGCCACCGGCACGGTCTTGTTCTCGCTGCTCTGGATGAAGGCCAGCGCGTAGATGAACTCGTTCCAGCTCAGGGTGAAGGCGAAGATGCCGGCGCTGATGAGGCCGGGCACCGCCAGCGGCAGCGTGATCTTCGTCAGGATCTGGAGGCGCGTGGCGCCGTCGATCAGCGCGCATTCCTCCAACTCGTAAGGGATGGACTTGAAGTAGCCGATCAGCAGCCAGGTGCAGAACGGGATCAGGAAGGTCGGGTAGACCAGGATCAGCGCCAGCGGGCTGTCGAACAGGCCCAGCTGCACCACCATGGTGGCCAGCGGGATGAACAGGATGGAGGGCGGCACCAGGTAGGCCAGGTAGATCGCCAGCCCGACGTAGTCCGAGCCCTTGAAGCGCAGCCGCTGCACCGCGTAGGCCGCCAGCGCCGAGGCGACGAGCGACAAGAAGGTGGAGCCGATGGCGACCAGCATCGTGGTCCAGAGCCACTTCGGGTAGCTCGTCTCGAACAGCAGCTTGTTGATGTGCGCCAGCGTGGGCGAGTGCACCCAGAACGGGTTGTTGTTGGAGAAGTCGTAGAGTTCCCCGTCCGGTTTGAAGGCCGTCACCGTCATCCAGTAGAACGGGAACAGCAGGATGAAAATGAAGATGCCCAGCGGCACCCACAGGGTGACGACGCGGCGCGCCTTGCTGTCCCAGGCCAGGGTTTCAGGCTGGTCAGTCATTGCCTTCCCCCTGCTGCCACTTCCGCCGCGCCAGCGCGAAATATGAGAAGAGCGTGGCCGCCACCAGGAAGGGGATCATCGCCACGGCAATCGCCGCGCCCTCGCCCAGCTGGCCGCCGGGGATGCCGCGCTGGAAGGCGAGGGTGGCCATCAGGTGGGTGGAGTTCACCGGCCCGCCGCGGGTGATCGCGTAGACAAGCTGGAAGTCGGTGAAGGTGAAGATGATGCTGAAAGTCATCACGATGGCCAGGATCGGCAGCAGCATCGGGAAGGTGATGAAGCGGAAGCGCTGCCAGGGTGTCGCGCCGTCCAGCATCGCGGCCTCATACAGCGATGGGCTGATGGTCTGCAGCCCGGCCAGCAGCGAGATGGCGACGAAGGGGATGCCGCGCCACACATTGGCGGCGATGAGGCTCCAGCGCGCCGGCCATTCGGAGCCGAGGAAGTTGAAGTTCTCCGTCCGCCAGCCCAGCGCCTCGACGAAGATCCAGGAGATGATGCTGAACTGCGGGTCGTAGATCCACCAGAAGGCGATGGCCGTCAGCACCGTGGGCGTGATCCAGGGCAGCAGCACGATGGCGCGGATCAGCGACTTGAAGGGCATGTGGTTGTTCAGCAGCAGCGCCAGCCACAGCCCAAGCCCGAACTTCAGGATGGTCGCCACCGCCGTGTAGAACACCGAGTAGAAGACGCTGCCCCAGAAGATGGGGTCGGAGGCGAGGTACTCGAAATTCTCCAGCCCCACCCAGATGCCGCGCCGGCCGATGGTGGTGTCGGTGAAGGCCAGCCACACCCCCAGCCCGAGCGGGTAGGTGAGGAAGACCGTCAGCAGCCCCACCGCCGGGAACAGGCAGGCGACGATCAGCACCGCCTTGTTGTCGAAGAAGCGGGCGAGGGCCGAGGGCTCCCGCCGCGCATGGACCCAACGCGGTTCCGCCGCCGCCGACACGCCGCTAGCGCCGCGCCCGGAAGAAGCGCTGCGCCCGGCGCTCGGCCTCGCGCGCCGCCTGCTCGGGCGTCGCCTGGCCGGAGGCGACGGAGGCGCACATCTGCACCATGACGTAATCCGCCGTGGCGGCCGCCGAGCCCTCGGTGATCGGGCCCTTGTAGCCCAGCCAGAACTCGCTGTTCATGGTGTCGCGGAAGATGGTGATCTTGGGGTCGCTCTCCCACACGGCCGAGGCCGCATAGGCGTCCAGCGGCTGCGACCAGTAGCCGAGGTTGGCGCGCAGCCAGGGCTCGTATTGTGGCTCCTCCATCAGGAAGGTCAGCAGCGCCTTGGCGGCGTTGGGGAAGCGCGAATGGCGGAACACCATCGCGTTCATCGTCAGCCCGGCATTGGGGGTGGAGCGCGCGACGCCCTTGGGCATCGGCGCCATGATGGTGTCCTCGGCCAGCGCCGCTGTCGCCGGGTCGTTCTTCATGGAGAAGTAGAGCGAGACGCCGTTCTGCGTCATGAAGCATTCGCCCGCCGCATAGGCGCGGTTGTTGGAGATGTCGTTCCAGGAGATCGTGCCGGGGATGAAGGTCGGGTACAGTTCCCGCAGGTAGTTCAGCGCGGCGATCGTCTCGCGCGAGTTGATGCCGACCGCGCCGGACTCGTCCACCAGGAAGCCGCCATGGCTCCAGACCAGCCAGTTGGCGAAGGCGTTGCCGTCGCCCACCGCATTGCCCAGCGCGAAGCCGGCGGGCTTGTTGATGCGGCGCAGCGCCTGGCACAGCCGCAGGAAGCCGGCATGGTCCTCGGGCACCGAGTCGAAGCCCGCTTCGCGCAGCGCCGAGCGGCGGGCGACGATGGGCCCGCCGGTGGAGCCGAAGGGCAGGCCGATCCATTGCTGGGTGCCGGCGCGCATGCCGTAGGCGCGCGCCAGCGGCCGCCAGCCGCCATACTTCTGCCCGAGGTAGGTGGCGATGTCCGTCAGGTCCACGATCTTGTCGGTGTAGATGTGCGGCGCCTGGTCGAAGGCGATGATCAGGTCCGGGCCGGCGCCGGTGTTGGCCGTCACCGCCGTCTGCTGGGTGATGTCCTCCCAGCCCACGAAGTCCACGCGCACCTGCACGCCGGTCTGCTGGGTGAAGCGGGCGCAGTTGGCGCGGAACACGTCCTCGTCCGGCTGCACGAAGCGCACGGGGCGCAGCATGCGCAGCGTCGCGCCCTGCTCGATCGGCAGGTTCGGCATGGTGGCCGGGTTGGTGCGGATCTGCGCGTTGGCGGCCAGGGGCGATGCGGCGGCGAGCGCGCCCAGGGTGCGGCGGGTGATCATGCGGAAACCTCCTCCTTCACGTCGCGGGCGATGCGTTCGCCCGTCTCCTTGTCGAACAGGTGAACCAGGGACAGTTCGGGCGACACCGGCAAGAGGTCGCCGGGCCGGGCCGCGACGCGCTCGCGGAACACGCCGGTGATGGGCACCTCGCCGATGCGCAGCACCACCTGGGTCTCGCTGCCCATCGGCTCCACCACCTGCACCCGCGCCGGCAGGCCGGCGGGGTCCAGGCGCAGGTGCTCGGGACGGATGCCGTACACGGCGGGGCGGCTGCGCGGCGCGGCGTGGGCGGGCAGGGGCAGCAGCGTGCCATCGGCGCAGCGGAAGCCCTGCGCCGTCACCTCGCCCTCGATCAGGTTCATCGCCGGGCTGCCGATGAAGCCGGCGACGAAGAGGTTGGCCGGGCGGTCGTACAGCTCCAGCGGCGGGCCGGCCTGGCGGACGTGGCCGTGCTCCATCACCACGATGGTGTCGGCCATCGTCATCGCCTCGATCTGGTCGTGGGTGACATAGACGGTGGTGGTCTTCAAGCGCTGGTGCAGCTCCTTCATCTCGGAGCGCATGTGGACGCGCAGCTTGGCGTCCAGGTTGCTCAGCGGCTCGTCGAACAGGAAGACCTGCGGGTTGCGCACGATGGCGCGGCCCATCGCGACGCGCTGCCGCTGCCCGCCGGAAAGCTGGCGCGGGAAGCGGTCCAGCAGCGCCTCGAGGCCCAGGATGCGCGCGGCGCGCTCCACCTCGCGCGCCATGACGTCCCTGGGCGCGCCGGCCAGCTTCATGGAGAAGGCCATGTTGTCGCGCACCGTCATGTGCGGGTAGAGCGCGTAGTTCTGGAACACCATGGCGATGTCGCGGTCCTTCGGCGGGACCGCGTTCACCACCTTGCCGCCGATCAGGATCTCGCCGCCGGTGATGTTCTCCAGCCCGGCCAGCATGCGCAGCAGGGTGGACTTGCCGCAGCCCGAGGGGCCGACCAGCACCACGAACTCGCCATCGGCGATGTCCACGTTGACGCCGTGCAGGACGTGGGTGGAGCCGAAGCTCTTGCGCACGTCGCGGAAGGTGACGCCGGCCATCAGGCCACGCCGTGCATGCGGTGACGCTCGCGTGCCGTCATCCCGGCCGCCTCCCCAATCCTTGTTGGGAGGGAGGCTAGACGCCGCTTCGGGCGCTTCGCAAGGGTCCTGTCAGCGCAAGCCGGCGCAGAAGCGCTGGATGCGCGTGCAGGCTTCCGTCAGCGTCGCGTCGTCGGTGGCGTAGGAGATGCGGAAGTGGCCGGGGAACATGAAGGCGCTGCCGTGCACCGCGGCCACGCCCTCCTCCTCCAGCAGCGCCTCCACGAAGGCGGCGTCGTCCGTGATGGCGCGCCCGCCGGCGCTGGTCTTGCCCAGGCAGCCATGGATGGAGGGGAAGACGTAGAACGCCCCTTCCGGCACCAGGCAGTGCAGGCCCGGCGCCTCGTTCAGCATCCGCACGACCAGGTCGCGGCGGCGCTGGAACACGGCGCCCATGGCGGCCACGCTGTCCTGCGGGCCGTTCAGCGCCTCGACCGCCGCGGCCTGGGAGATGGAGGAGGTGTTGGAGGTGCTCTGCCCCTGCAGCTTGTCCATCGCCTTGATCAGCGCCAGCGGCGCGCCGGCGAAGCCGATGCGCCAGCCGGTCATGGCGTAGCCCTTGGAGCAGCCGTTCATGGTGATGGTGCGCTCGCGCAGGCGCGGCTCCACCTGCACGATGGTGGCGGGGCGCAGCCCGTCGAAGGCCAGCTTCTCGTAGATGTCGTCGGTGAAGACCCAGACATGCGGGTGGCGCAGCAGCACGTCGGTCAGCGCGTTCAGCTCCGCCGCGTCGTAGGCCGCGCCGGTGGGGTTGGAGGGGTTGTTGAGGATCAGCCACTTGGTGCGCGGCGTGATCGCGGCTTCCAGCTGCTCGGGCGTCATCTTGAAGCGCTGGTTGGGGCCGCAGGGCACGAAGACGGGCACGCCCTCGGCCAGCGCCACGATGTCGGGGTAGCTGACCCAGCAGGGGGTGGGGATGATGGCCTCGTCGCCGGCGTCGATGGTGGCCAGCAGGGCGTTGAAGATCACCTGCTTGCCGCCGGTGGTGACGATGATCTCCTCCGGCGCGTAGTCGATGCCGTTGTCGTGCTTGAACTTCGCCGCCACCGCGCGCCGCAGCTCCATGGTGCCCGCGACGTCGGTGTAGCGCGTCTCGCCGCGCTGGATGGCGGCGATGGCGGCGTCCTTGATGTTCTGCGGCGTGTCGAAGTCGGGCTCGCCGACCGACAGGCTGATGACGTCCTTGCCCGCCGCCTTCAGCGCCCGGGCCTTGCCGGTGATGACGATGGTCTGGGAGGGGGAGATGCGGTCGAGGCGCTCGGCGGTCAGGCTCATGGCGGGCGACCCTATTCCGCGGCCCGGCGCGCGTCCAGGGCGCGCCAGACCTTCTCGGGCGTCAGCGGCATGTCCAGGTGGGGCACGCCCAGCGCGTCGCACACCGCGCCGATGATGGCCGGCGGCGCGCCGCAGGCGCCGCCCTCGCCCGCGCCCTTCACGCCCAGGTCGTTGGACGGGCAGGGCACCACGTTCAGCCCGACCTGCAGCTCCGGCACGTCGGCCGCGCGGGGCAGGGCGTAATCCTGGAAGCTCGCGCTCACCAGCTGCCCGTACTCGGCCTCGTAGGCCGTGTGCTCCAGCACCGCCTGGCCGATGCCGGCGACGATGCCGCCATGGCATTGCCCGTGCACCAGCAGCGGGTTCAGCGGCACGCCGACGTCGTCCACCGCGGCGTAGCGCACCACCTGCACCTCGCCGGTCTCGGGGTCCACCTCCACCTCGGCGAGGTGGCAGCCATTCGGGAAGTTGCACTCGGTGTTGCGCTTGTAGGTGAGCTGCTCGTCCAGGGCGCCGCCCTGCGCCAGCTCGCCCCAGCCGATGGAGCGGTCGGTGCCGGCGATGGCGAAGCGCTCGCCCTGGTGCTCGATGTCGGCCTCGGCGCATTCCAGCCGCTCGGCTGCCAGGCGGCGGGCCTTGTCCAGCACCGCGCTCGCCGCGCGCGTCACCGCCACGCCGCCCATCTGCGAGGAGCGCGAGCCGCCGGTGCCGCCGCCGGCGGGAACCAGGTCGGAATCGCCCTGCACCAGCCGCACCTTGTCGAAGGGGATGCCCAGCCTGGCGTGGGCGAGCTGGGCGAAGGCGGTCTCGTGCCCCTGGCCGTGGGAAAAGGTGCCCACATGCACCAGCGCCTCGCCCGCCTCGGTGATGCGGATGCGCGACCATTCGGCGGGCTGCCCGCCCGAGGCCTCGATGAAGTAGCCGATGCCGCGGCCGCGCAGCCGGCCGCGCGCGGCGGATTCCCGCTGGCGCGCGGCGAAGCCCTCCCAGTCCATCAGCTCCAGCGCCTGCTGCTGGGTGGCGGCGAACTCGCCGCTGTCGATCTCGTTGCCGGCGCAGTTGCGGTAGGGGATCTGCTCGGGGCGGATGTAGTTGCGCCGGCGGATCTCCTCCCGCGCGAGGCCGAAGGCGGCCGCGCCCTGGTCCAGCAGGCGCTCGATCACGTAGGCGGTCTCGGGCCGGCCGGCGCCGCGGTAGGCGTCGGTGGGCACGGTGTTGGTGAAGGCGCAGCGCACCTGCACGTTCACCGCCTGCATGTCGTACACCGTGCCCTGGATGCGCCCGCCGGCCACGGTGGGCACGCGCGGCCCGAAATCCAGCAGGTAGGCGCCCATGGCGGCGACCGTGCGTACCTTCATGCCCAGGATGCGCGCCTCGGCGTCAAAGGCCATCTCCGCCTCCGTCACGTGGTCGCGGCCGTGCGGGTCGCTCAGGAAGGTTTCGGTGCGGCCGGCCAGCCACTTCACCGGGCGGCCCAGGCGCTTCGCCGCCCACAGCACCATGGCGGATTCCGGGAACAGCTTGCCGCGCAGCCCGAATCCGCCGCCGACGTCGGGCGACACCACCCGCAGCCGCTCCAGCCCCACCCCGAACACGAACTTCGCCAGCCCCTCGCGCACGCGCACCACGCCCTGGGTCGGGCTCGTCAGCGTCCAGCGCTCGCCGTCCCACTCGCCCAGCGCCACGCGCGGCTCCATCGGGTTGCCGACCACGCGGTTGTTCACCAGCCGCACCGAAACGGTGCGGTGGGCGCGGGCGAAGGCGGCCTCCGCCTCGGCCTCGCGGCCGGAGGACCAGTGGACGCAGAGGTTGGAGCCGCGCTCCGGCCAGATCACGGGCGCATCGGCGTCCAGCGCCGCGGCGGTGTCGGTGACGCTGGGCAGGGTGTCGTAGTCCACCGCGATGGCGTCCAGCGCGTCCAGCGCCTGGGCGCGGGTTTCCGCCACCACGCAGGCCACCGGGTCGCCCACGAAGCGCACCGCGTCGGATTGCAGGATGGGGCGCGGCGGGCACCACAGGGGCTGGCCGTCCACCCCCGGCACCTCCACCTGCACCGGCAGCAGGCCCAGCCCGTCCGCGGCGGCGTCGGCGCCGGTCAGCACCAGCAGCACCCCGGGCATGGCGCGCGCCGCCGCCACGTCGAGCGACAGGATGCGCGCGTGGGCATGCGGGGAGCGCAGCACGGCCAGGTGCGCCAGGCCGGGGCGATGGAGGTCGTCGGTGTAGGTGCCGCGCCCGGTCAGCAGGCGCACGTCCTCCTTGCGGCGCACGGGCTGGCCGATGCCGAACTGGTCCATCTGGAACGCTCCCCTCCGTCTTGGCCCAGCCGAGGGTAAGGGGGGTTGCGCGCGGCGTCATGCCCCCTAGGGTTCAGGCGAGGGGAAACATCCATGCGCTTCGACCTGCCGGACCTGCCCGACACGCGCACCCTGCGCGGCGAGCTGCGCGCCTTCCTGGCGGAGCACGCGCCGGGCTGGACGGCGGAGCAGCGCGCACGCTCCTGGATGGGGTTCGACCGCGGCTTCTCCCGCGCGCTCGGCGAACGCGGCTGGATCGGCATGACATGGCCGCTGGAGTACGGCGGGCACAACCGCAGCGCCATGGAGCGCATGGTGGTGCTGGAGGAGCTGCTGGCGGCCGGCGCCCCGGTGGGCGCGCACTGGATCGGCGACCGGCAATCCGGCCCGCTCATCCTGCGCGTCGGCACGGAGGAGCAGAAGCGCCGCATCCTGCCCGGCATCGCCCGCGGCGAGCTGGCCTTCTGCATCGGCCTCAGCGAGCCGGATTCCGGCAGCGACCTCGCCAGCCTGCGCACGAAGGCGACGCGCGACAACCAGGGCTGGGTGCTGGAGGGGCGCAAGATCTGGACCACCTTCGCCCACAGGAGCGACTACATGATCGCCCTGGTGCGCACCGCGCCGGCGCCCGAGGGCGGCTCCCGCCACGCCGGCCTCTCGCAATTCCTGGTGGACCTGCGGCGGCCGGGCATCACCATCCGCCCCATCCGTGACCTGGAGGGCGAGGACAGCTTCAACGAGGTGACCTTCGACGGCGTGCGGCTGGATGCCGGGGACCTGCTGGGGGTGGAAGGCCGGGGCTGGGCGCAGGCCACCAGCGAGCTGGCCTTCGAGCGCTCGGGCCCGGACCGCGTGCTCTCCTCCTTCCCCGCCCTGGCCGAGGCGATGGACGCGCTGCCGGAGGCGGCGACGCCGGAGGCCGGGCGGCTGGTGGCGCGGCTCTGGGCCTTGCGGACCATGTCGCTGGGGGTCGGCGGCATGCTGCAGCGCGGCGAGGACCCGGCGGTGGAGGCCGCGCTGGTGAAGGATGCCGGCAACGCCTTCGAGCAGGCGCTGCCCGAGCGGCTGCGCGCCCTGCTGGACCCGCCCGACCGGCCGGAGCCGCTGGAGCGCATGCTGGGCACGCTGGCCATGCTGTCGCCCACCTTCAGCCTGCGCGGCGGCACGCGGGAGATCCTGCGCGGCATCATCGCGCGGGAGCTGGGGCTGCGATGAGCGAGCTGCGCGAGCTTCTGACCACCCAGCTGGACCGCTTGCTGGCCGCCCACCCGGTGCTGCGCGCGGTGGAGGCCGGGGAGTGGCCCGCCGCCCTGTGGGCGGAGGCCGAGGCGCTGGGGCTGGGGCTGGCGCTGGTGCCGGAAGGGCAGGGGGGCGTCGGCCTGTCCTGGGGCGACGCCGCCGCCGTGTGGCAGGTGCTGGGCCGGCACGGCGCGCCGCTGCCGCTGGGCGAGCAGATGCTGGCCGCGCGCCTGCTGGCCGAGGGGGGGATGGAGGCGCCGGACGGGCTGCTGGCGCTGGCGCTGGCGGGTGGCCCCGCCCCCTGGGGCCGCCACGCTGCCTGGGTGGTGGCGGTGGAGGGCGCGCGGGTGGCGCTGCTGCCCGCCGGCGACGTGGTGCCCGGAACCAACCTGGGCCGGGAGCCGCGCGACCGTTTGGGCGCCGCCGCCCCCGCCGCGCGCGGGCTGCTGCCGGATGGCCGGCTGGCGCCGCTGGGGCTGGCGCTGCTGCGCGCCGCGCAGGTGGCCGGCGCGCTGGAGGCGGTGCTGGCCCTGGCGGTGGACTGGGCCAACACCCGCAAGCAGTTCGGCCGCCCGATCGGCAAGTTCCAGGCGGTGCAGCAGCAGCTGGCGGCCATGGCGGGCGAGGTGGCGCTGGCCGGTGTGGCGGTCGCCGCCGCCGCCCGCGCCGCCGACGCGCGCGGCCTGGCCGGGGCGGAGTTCGAGGTGGCCTGCGCCAAGGTGGTGGCGGGCGAGGCGGCGACCCTGGGCGCGGCCACCGCCCACCAGGTCTTCGCCGCCATCGGCATCACCGAGGACCACGCGCTGCACCACCTGACCCGCCGCCTGTGGTCCTGGCGGGAGGAAGGCGGCACCGAGCGCGCCTGGGCCACCGAGGCCGGGCGGCTGGCGATGGGCTGGGGCGGTCACGGGCTGTGGGCGGGGCTGACCGCCCGCGACGTGACGGAGGAGGGACGATGAGCTTCTTGCGCTTCGAGCAGGACGGGCACCTGGCGGTGCTGACCCTGGACGCGCCCGCCCGGCGCAACGCCATCTCCTCCTTCGCGGATTGCGAGGAGGTGGAGGCCGCCTGCTGCCGCATCGCGCGCGACCAGTCCATCCGCTGCGTCATCCTGACCGGCGCCGACCCGGCCTTCTGCGCCGGCGGCGACGTGAAGGGCATGCGCGACCGCACCGGCATCATGGATGCCGACGGCCCGGCGCAGATGCGCGAGAACTACCGCCGCGGCATCCAGCGCATCCCGCTGGCGCTGTGGGAGCTGGACGTGCCGACCATCGCCGCGGTGAACGGCCCGGCCATCGGCGCCGGGCTGGACCTCGCCTGCATGTGCGACATCCGCATCGCCTCCGACCGCGCGGTGTTCGCGGAATCCTTCGTGCGGGTCGGCATCGTGCCGGGCGATGGCGGGGCCTGGCTGCTGCCGCGCGCCGTGGGCCTGTCGCTCGCGGCCGAGATGTCCTTCACCGGGGATGCGCTGGACGCCCAGGCGGCGCTGGCGGCGCGCCTCGTCTCGCGCGTCGTGCCGCATGGGGAATTGATGGGGGCGGCCCGCGCGCTGGCGGCGCGGATCACCCGCAACCCCCCCGGCGTGCTGCGCATGACCAAGCGGCTGCTGCGCGAAGGGCAGCACATGTCCCTGCCCTCCCTGCTGGAGATGAGCGCGGCCTTCCAGGCCATCGCGCAGGAGACGGCGGACCACCGGGAGGCGGTGGCGGCGATGCTGGAGAAGCGCGACCCTGCCTTTGACGGAAGGTAGCGCAACCCATGGTGTCGCGCTGGCGTTCCGCAACCATCATGGCTCCATTCGACGCCCTTTCGGACGCCGCCAAGGAAGCGGCGATCCGCGACCTGCTCGCGCGCACCCCGGTGGCGCCGCGCGACCCGCTGCGCACGCGGATCATGCAGGCGGCGCAGGGGGTGGAAACCATGCTGGCCGCGCTGGACTTCGCGCGGCCTGACAGGAAGGCGTCGTAACAGACTAGGCTTGCAGCATTCTTCCGCGGTGGAGGTCAGCCACGGCCCTCGAAAGGCATTTCCGTCGCCTTGATGGTCATGAACAGCACGTTCGCCTCGGGCGTGCGGCCATCCATGAACAGCACCGCGTCGGCGACGTTCTGCACGTCCATGGTGGGCTCCACCTTCACCTCGCGGTTGGCCTGCTTCACGCCCTTCTGCATGCGCTGCGTCATCGGCGTGGCGGCGTTGCCGATGTCCACCTGCCCGGCGGCGATGTTGAAGCCGCGGCCATCCAGCGCCAGCGACTTCGTCAGGCCGGTGATGGCGTGCTTGGTGGCGGTGTAGGGCGCGCTGTCCGGCCGCGGCGCATGGGCGCTGATGGAGCCGTTGTTGATGATGCGCCCGCCCTGCGGCGACTGCGCCTTCATCATGCGGAAGGCGTGCTGGGCGCAGAGGAACGAGCCAGTGAGGTTCACGTCCACGATCTCGCGCCATTTCTCCAGCGGCAACTCGTCGAAGGGCACGCCCGGCGCGTTGAGGCCGGCATTGTTGAACAGCAGGTCCAGGCGGCCCCACTTGCCGTGCACGGCGGCGAACAGCGCGGCGACCGAGGCCGCATCCGCCACGTCGGTCGGCACGCAGAGGGATTCGCCGCCGGCCATGGCCGCCGTTTCCTCCAGCGGTTCCGCCCGGCGCCCGGCCAGCGCCACGCGGTAGCCCGCCTTCAGCAGCGTCACCGCCACCGCCCGGCCGATGCCCGTGCCCGCGCCCGTCACCACCGCCACCTTGCCCGTCATGCGTTCCCTCCGGAAGAATGGCCGGCAGGATGACCCCCGACTGCGCCCCCGCCAAGCCCCGCCCCACCCCGCCGCGCCACCGCGTGCCGTCCGGTTCCTGCGACTGCCACTTCCACGTGTTCGGCCCCTATGCGCGCTTCCCGCTGGACGCGCAGCGCCCCTACACCCCGCCCGAGGCCAGCGTGGAGCACTATGCCGAGACGGCGGCGGTGCTGGGGCTGGAGCGGCGGGTGGTCGTCACCGCCAGCGTCTCCGGCACCGACAACGCGGTGACGATGGACGCGGTGCATCGCCTGGGCCGCGCGCAGTCCCGCGCCGTGGTGGTGGTGGACGAGGCCGCGGACTTAGCCGCCCTGGCGGCGGGCGGGGCGGTGGGGGTGCGGTTCAACGCCGTTTCCGGCAATGGCGCGCCGCTGGATGCGCTGGAGGCGCTGGCGCGCCGCATCGCCCCGCTGGGCTGGCACGTGCAGGTCTTCACCAACTCCCTGCCGGAACTGGCGGACCGGCTGGCGGCGCTGCCGGTGCCGGTGGTGCTGGACCACATGGGCGGCGCCCAGGCCGCCGAGGGCGCCGACGGCCCGGCCATGCGCGCGCTGCTGCGGCTGCTGGAGGGAGGCAAGGCCTGGGTGAAGCTCTCCGGCTACCGCTCGGCCCCCGCCCCCTATCGCGGCGTTGCGGCTCTGGCGGAACGGCTGCTGCACGCCGCGCCGGAGCGCTGCGTCTGGGGCACCGACTGGCCGCACACGGGCTTCAAGACCGACGCCGAGATGCTGGATGACGGCACCCTGCTGGACTGGCTGCATGACTGGACCGGCGGCGACTGGCAGCGCGTGCTGGTGGAGAATCCGGCCCGCCTCTACGGGTTCTGAGACAGCGGCACCAGCACCGTCTCGCCGAAGGCGGGCACGCGGAAATCCTGCGCGCCGCGGGCGGCCAGCAGGCGGCGCGGCGGGTCGTCGATGCCTTCGCGCGTCAGCTTGAAGGTGCCGTGGTGCATCGCCAGCGCGGTGCGGGCGCGCAGCTCCTGCTGCGCCGCCAGCGCCTGTTCCGGCGTGATGTGGACGGACTGCATGAACCATTCGGGCTCGTAGGCGCCGATGGGGATCATCGCCGCGTCGAAGCGGCCGAAATGCGCGCCGATGGCCTCCAGGTGCGGCCCCCAGGCGGTGTCGCCCGCGTGCAGCAGGCGCCCGCCATCCGCCGTTTCCAGCGCGAAGCCGCCCCACAGCGTCATCGCCCGGTCATTGCCCCAGCGGGCGGCGAAGTGGCGCATCGGCACGAAGGTGGCGCGGTGGCCGCCGGGCAGGGGGTGGGTGCCGCCCCAGTCCAGTTCCACGGAATCCCCGATGCCCTCGCGCCGAAGGTTGGCCGCGTTGCCCAGGCCGGTGACGACCAGCGGGGCGAAGCGCGCATGCAACTCCCGCAGCGACGGCCCGTCCATGTGGTCCCAATGGGCATGGGAGACGAAGACGGCGTCCACGCGCTCGAAATCCGCCGGGCGCCAGGCGGGCGGCCGCGCCCGCTTCGGCCCGACCCATTGGAAGGGCGAGCAGCGCGCGGAGAAGATGGGGTCGAACAGCGCGGTGAAGCCATCCGCCAGCCGCAGCGCGTAGGAGGCATGGCCGATGAAGGTCAGCGCCGCATGGCCGGGCGGCACCTCGCGCGGCGGCGGGGGTTGCGGCGGGTCGGGCGGCGGCGTCTTCCAGGCCGGGCCGGGGCCGTCCTTCAGCCAGGCCCAGAGCGCGCGCAGCTGCTGCCCGGCCGGCGTGCCGTCCGGGTTGCGGAAGCGGCCCTTCGCGTCACGCTCCGCCGGGCCGATCACCACATGCTGGCCTTGGCGCGTTCCGGCCATTCGCGGTCATAGGCGTCGCCGCCCACCGCGCCCGCCGTCATGGCGGCGAGGATCTGGCCGGGGGTGGGCAGGTCGGGCGCCGCATGCGGCTCCCACAGCTTCGCGCGGAGGATGGCGCGGGCGCATTGGAAGTAGATCGCCTGCACCGCGATGACGGCGACGGTGCGCGGCGCTTTGCCCTCCACCGCGAAGGAGTCGCGCAGGGCCTGGTCGGCGGTCAGGCGGGCGGTGCCGTTGACGCGCAGGGCGTTGCCGCTGCCGGGCACCAGGAACATCAGCGCCACCCGCGGGTCGCGCACCATGTTGCGCAGGCTGTCGATGCGGTCGTTGCCGCGGCGGTCGGGCAGGGCCAGCGTGGCGTCGTCCAGCACGCGCACCAGCTCGCCCGGGCGGTCGCCGCGCGGGGAGCAGTCCAGCCCTTCCGGGCCGGCGGTGGCCAGCGCCAGGAAGGGCGCGGCCTCGATGATGCGGCGGTATTCGGGCGTCACGCGCGCGGCTTCCTTGCGCAGGCTGGCTGGACCCGGAACGCCGTAATGCGCGTGCAGTTCCTCCAGCGAGCCGATCCACTTCATCCCGCCTTCTCCATGCGTCCCGACAGGTCCTGCACGAACTGCCAGGCGACGCGGCCGGAGCGGCCGCCACGGGTGACGCTCCATTCCACCGCCTGGCGGCGCAACTCGGATGAATCCAGCGAAAGGCCCATGACGGCGGCGTAGCCCTCGATCATCGCGAAGAAGGTCGGCTGGTCGCAATTGTGGAAGCCGACCCACAGGCCGAAGCGGTCGGAAAGCGAGACCTTCTCCTCCACCGCCTCGCTCGGGTTGATGGAGGTGGAGCGCTCGTTCTCGATCATGTCGCGCGGCATCAGGTGGCGGCGGTTGCTGGTGGCGTAGAACAGGACATTGGCCGGGCGCCCCTCGATGCCGCCATCCAGCACCGATTTCAGCGCCTTGTACTCGGCATCCTCCTTCTCGAAGGAGAGGTCGTCGCAGAAGACCAGGGCGCGGCGGTCCTGGTTGCGGAGGATGTCCAGCAACTCCGGCAGGGTGCGGATGTCCTCGCGGTGGATCTCGATCAGCGCCAGCGAGCCGGGATGCAGCCGGTTGGCCTCGGCATGCGCGGCCTTGACCAGCGAGGACTTGCCCATGCCCCGCGCGCCCCAGAGCATGGCGTTGTTGGCGCCGTACCCGCGGGCGAAGCGCAGCGTGTTGTCGAGGATGATCTCCTTCTGCCGCTCCACGCCCTGGAGCAGCGCGATCTCCACCCGCGAGACCTTGGGGACCGGTTTCAGCGTGGCCGGCGGCTGCCAGACGAAGGCGTCGGCGCCCTCCAGCGTCGGCCGCGGCGGCGGGGGCGGGGAGAGGCGTTCCAGCGCCTCGGCGATGCGGGTCAGCAGGGCGGTGTCCATGCGGGCCGTTCAAGCCGCCCCTTCCGGTTGACGCAAGGCCCGGGTCGGGCCAGATGCGGCCCGACCCCCATTCCGCGAGGACCGATGTTCATCTCCCCCGCCTTTGCCCAGGACGCGACCGCCGGCGCGGGCGCCGTCTTCATGCAGCTGATGCCGCTGCTGCTCATCTTCGTGGTGTTCTACTTCCTGCTGATCCGCCCGCAGCAGAAGAAGATGAAGGAGCACAAGGCGATGCTGGGCAGCCTGAAGCGCGGCGACAAGGTGGTCACCGCCGGGGGCATCGTCGGCGAGGTGAAGAAGGTGACCGAGGGCAGCGACGTGCTGGAGGTGGAGATCGCCCCCAACGTCCGCGTCGAGGTGGTGCGCGGCACCATCGGCAGCGTCGTGCGGCCCGAGATCGCCAACGACGCCAAGGGCTGAGGCGTCAGCCCGGCGCGTCGGTCATCAGCCCCTCGATGGGCGGGGCGTCGGCGTAGGGCTCCAGCAGGGCCGGGTCGTTCTCGCTCACCTTGCCGACGCGCGGATGCACCGGGCGGAAGGCCAGCAGGGCGTCGTCCAGCGGCGTCAGGAGAGCTTGCAGCGCCTCCGGCGCCGCCTCGCGCTCACCCAGCCAAGCCGGCCAGGCGGCGCGCGGCAGCAGCACCGGCATGCGGTGGTGCAGCAGGGCCTGCCGTCCGGCGGCGTCGGTGGTGATGATGCTGTAGGTGCGCAGCCAGCTGCCATCCTCGGCCTTCCAGCCCTCCCACAGGCCGGCGGCGGCCATCGGGCTGCCATCGGCCATGGTGGCGAGGTAGGGCTGGCGCCGGCCCTCCATCGCCTTCCATTCGTAGAAGCCGTCCATCGGCACTAGGCAGCGGCGCCGGCGGAACGCCTCGCGGAAGGCGGGCTTCTGCGCCACGCCGTCGGCGCGAGCGTTGATCATGCGCGCCCCGCCCTTGGCGTCCTTGGACCAGTAGGGAACCAGGCCCCACTGCAGCGCATCCAGGTGGCGCTGCCCGTCCTGCGGGTTGTGGCGCACCACCAGGGAGGCCTGGGTGGGCGCGATGTTGTAGGACGGCCCGTGGTTGGGCACCGGCCCGCCCACGTCGAAATAGGCCGCGATCTCGGCATTGGGCCGGTGGAGGAGGTAGCGCCCGCACATGCCGGCTGAACCCCGCCCGCCCGCGCCGGTTACGCCGCCACCGCCTCGCGCCCGCGGATGAAGTCGCTGGCCTTCTCGGCGATCATCAGCGTGGTGGCGTAGGTGTTGGCGCTGGTCATGGAGGGCATGATGGAGGCGTCCACCACCCGCAGCCCCTGCAGCCCATGCACCCGCAACCGGTCGTCCACTACCGCCATCGGGTCGTCCTGCGGGCCCATCTTGCAGGTGCCGATCAGGTGATAGGTGGTGGAGGAGTTGCGGCGCGAGAAGTCCATCAGCTCGTCATCGGTCTGCGCCTGCGGGCCGGGCAACACCTCGCGCTCCAGGATGGCGTTCATCTGCGGGGTGGAGAGCATGCGCCGCAGCAGCCGCATCCCGCCCAGGTGGACGCGCTGGTCCATCGGGTCGCTCAGGTAGTTGGGCTGCAGTTCCGGGTCCTGCCACACATCCGTCGAGCGCGCCCGCACCCAGCCCTTGCTTTCGGGCCGGTGCTGCCAGGCGCCGGCGGTGACGCCCGGCTCGTCGTCCAGCACGTAGACCATGCCTTCCTTGTAGGAACCGGGGGTGAAGACGCATTGCAGGTCCGGCTGGTCCAGCCCCTCGAAGCTCTTCCAGAAGACGTGCACGTGCGACGGCGCGGTGGCCAGCGCCGAGGGCAGCCCGGCGCCCCAGCGCGCCACCTGCCCGGCCAGCCGCAGCCCGCGCGCCTGCTGGTTCAGCGTCAGCACGCCGGGCTTGGCGCGCATGACGAAGCGCGCGGCGTAGTGGTCGCGGAAGTTCTCGCCGACGCCGGGCAGTTCGTGGCGCAGCTCCACGCCCAGGTCGCGCACCCAGCCTGGCCCAATGCCGCTGACCTGCAGCAGACGCGCGGTGTTGGCGGTGCCGCCGGACAGGATCACCTCGCGCCGCGCCCGCACCTCGGTGGCCAGCCCGCCGCGGTCGCGCTGGTAGCGGATGGCGGTGGCGCGCGTCCCCTCCAGCACCACCTGGCAGGCGCGGGCGTTGGTGCGCACCTCCAGGTTGGGCCGGGACAGCGCCTTGTGCAGGAAGGCGCGATAGGCCGAGACGCGCCGGCCGTTGAGGATGGCGCGCTGGTAGTAGCCCACCCCCGCCTGGTCGCCCGAGTTGTAGTCCGGGTTGCGCGGGATCCCCATGCCGACGCAGCCGGCGATGAAGGCCTCGCTGACCGGGTGGATCCAGTCCATGTCCGTCACCGGGATGCCCTGCTCGCGGCCGCGGCGGGCGTCGTCGCCGAAGCCGATGCGGCGTTCGGTGCGCATGTAGTAGGGCAGGCAGTCGGCGTAGCCCCAGCCGCGGTTGCCGCGCTGCGCCCAGCTGTCCAGGTCGCCCGGCTGGCCGCGGTTGTAGATCATGCCGTTGACGGAGGAGGAGCCGCCCAGCGTGCGCCCCTGCACGGTGGCGATGCGCCGCCCGGCGGTGTTCGGCCCCGGCTCGGTGGAGAATTGCCAGGTGACGCCGGGGTCCTTCAGCGTCTTGATGAAGCCGGCGGGGATGTGGATGAAGGGGTGGCGGTCGGGCGGCCCGGCCTCCAGCACGCAGACGGTGGCGGCGGGGTCCTCGCTCAGCCGGGCGGCAAGCAGCGAGCCGGCGGCGCCGCAGCCCACGATCACGTAGTCGAACTCGTCCGCCATGCCCCGGCCCCTCCCATTCCTCATGCCGGAGCCTACGCCGGTGCGCCGCCATGGCAATCCGCCGGGGCGCACGCCAGGATGCGCCGATGCTGCGCCGCGCCGTCCTCGCCTGCCTGCTGCCGGCCGCCGCCGTGGCCCAGGAACGGCTGCGCCCGCTGCGCTGGGATGCGCCGGAGGCCGCGCCGCTGCTGGCCCGGCTGCGGCAAGGCGGCGTCACCCTGTTCTTCCGCCACGCCGATACCCGCGGCGAGCCCTGCGACCGCTCCTTCCGCGTCGGCGACCGTGCCGGGCAGCGCAACATCTCGCCCGAGGGCGTGGCGCAGTCCCGCGCCATCGGCGCGCGGCTGGCGGCGCTGGGCGTGGCGGTCGAGCGCCCGGTGCTGGCCGGCCCGGTGTTCCGCGCCCGCGACACCGCGGAGGCGATGTTCGGCGCCGAGGCGGTGCAGGTGACGGATTCCCTGCTGGCCGACGACTTCAGCGGCCCGCGCCTGGACTGGGTGCTGGCCGAGCACCGGCGCCTGTTCGCCCAGACGGTGCCGCCGGGCCGGGTGCGGGTGCTGGTCGGCCACCGCACCCCGGCCATCATGGTGCTGGGCGACGCGCTGGTTGGCGGCCGCGCCTTCCCCGAGGGCGCGGCGCTGGTGATCGAGCGCGGCGCCGCGCTGGGCATCCTGGAGCTGGCGCCGCTGGAGGGCGGCGGGTTCCACGGCTGCTAGATCATGATCCTCCAGCGCGGATCATGACCCAGCCTTTGCTGAGAGGACGATTCACCGCTTTGATGAGCCCATCAAAGCGGATCGTGCCCTACACCGCCAGCGACATCCCGATCGGCGGCGTCGCGTCCTCCGGCAGCGGGCAGACGTAGCGCCCGCCGGTCTTGCCGTGGTGCTCGGCCTTGGCGGCGGCGATGACCTCCGGCCGGGTCAGCGCGTCCACCGCCGTGCTGGCCATCACCTTGGCCACGTGCACCATGCCCTTGTGCGCGTGCGGCAGCGTGCCCTGCGCGGTGGCCTGCCAGGAATGCAGCGGCGTGCCGACGGCGTGCGTCGCACCCCGCGCCTGCACCGTGGGCACCTTCCACGACACGTCGCCCACGTCGGTGCTGCCCACCATCGGCACGCGCGGCGCGTCCAGCGCCGGGATGCGGTCGGCCAGCGGCGACTCCGCGCGCGGCAGGCCGATGCGGCGATAGGCGGAGGAGATCTCCTCCTCGCCCAGCGTGGCCTGGAATTCCGCGGCGCGCGCGTGGTCGGCGGCGTCGAAGGGGGGCGGGCCGAGGCGGTCCAGCGCCGCCTGCATCAGCTCCTCCAGCGGGCGGTTGCCCAGCAGGTTGGACACGGCGGAAACCACCCGCGTCTCCACCCGCGTCTCCGTCATCAGGGCGGCGCCGTCGGCGATCTTGCGCACGCGGGCCACCAGGCGGTTCAGGTCCTCCACGTCGGCGGCGCGGATCAGGTAGCGCACCTTGGCCTTGGCCTGCACCACGTTGGGCGCCACGCCCCCGGCATCGAGGTAGGCGTAGTGGATGCGGCTTTCCTGCGGCACGTGCTCGCGCAGGTAGTTCACGCCCACGCTCATCAGCTCCACCGCATCCAGCGCCGAGCGGCCCAGGTGCGGCGAGGCCGCGGCGTGCGAGGCGCGGCCGTGGAAGGTGAAGTCGATGCGGGTGTTGGCCAGCGACAGCGGCTCGTTCACCGCCGCGAAGCCCGAGGGATGCCAGGAGATGGCGATGTCCACGTCGTCGAACAGCCCGGCGCGGGTCATGAAGCCCTTGGCGGCGCCGCCTTCCTCGGCCGGGCAGCCGTAGTAGCGCACGCGGCCGGGCAGGCCGTTGGCGGCCAGCCAGTCCTTCACCGCAGTGGCGGCGAGCAGCGAGCCGGCGCCCAACAGGTTGTGGCCGCAGGCATGCCCGTTTCCGTCGCCCGGCATGGGGCGATGCTCGGCCACGCCGGCCTCGTTGCTCAGGCCGGGCAGGGCGTCGAACTCGCCCAGGATGGCGATGACCGGGCCGCCCTCGCCGGCCTCGCCCATCATGGCGGTGGGGATGCCGGCCAGCTGCTCCGTCACCCGGAAGCCCTGCGCGTGCAGGAAGGCGGTGTGCTCGGCGGCCGACTTCGTCTCGGCATAGGCCAGCTCCGGCGTGGCCCAGACGCGGTCGGAGAGGCCGATCGCCTCCTCCTGCTTGGCCTCGACGAAGGTCCAGACGGCATCGGTGTTGCGGCTCATGGGGATTCCTTTCTGCCGGCAGGATGCCCCGCTCAGCGCCTCTGGGCCAGCAGCCAAGCAATTACGGCATCGGCCTCGGCGCGGGACAGGCGGTGGTCTGGCATGTCCGGATGCGGCAGGGCCAGGAAGGCGCGCAGCCCTTCCAGCGTGGCGCGCGGGGCGATGGCGGCGAAGGGGGGCGCGGCGTCGCCGGTGGGCGGGGCCATGCCGGGGGCGACGGCGTGGCAATTGGCGCACCATTGCCGCGCCAGCCGCTCGCCCAGTTCCAGGTCGCCGGCCGGCGCCCCGGCGGTCTGGGCCGCGGCGGGCAGGGCGAGGAGCAGGGCGGCGAGGAAGCGCATCATGCCCGGAACGATGCGCCGGCCGGGGCCGCCGGCGCAACCGGCGCCGGGCGGTTCAGTCCGACAGCAGGGCGGCGCGACGCTCGGTCTGCCCGGCGGGGTCGGTGGCGGCGGCCAGCCGCTGGGCGGCGACGCAGGCGAAGCGGTGCAGCAGCGCGCGGCGGCGGGCCGGGTGCATGGCGTGGGCGAAGGCGGCGCGGATCTCCGCCGCCTCCCAGCCATCGCTGACCCACAGGCCGCAATCCTCCGGCAGCAGGTCCTGCGGGAAGTCGAGGTCCACGGCGAAGTGCAGCTCGTCGCAGAACTCGCGGTAGTCGGGCCACTTCATGTCGGCCAGGAAGTCGCGCGCGCAGGACTTCACCTCGATGATGGCGAAGCCGCCATCGGGGCGAAGGGCCAGGATGTCGGCGCGGCGGCCATTGGGCAGCGGCACCTCCAGCACGGGCGACCAGCCGCGGGCCAGGCAGGCGCGCAGGGCCGCGCGGGTCACGGCGGCGGTGCGGGCGGGGAGGGGAAGGGCATCGTCCACGCCCCCTGTTTGTTCCCGAACGCCCCGCCGCGCAACCTCCTTCAGCGGGAAAGCGAATCGATGGCGTGCGCCAGCCGGGCGTCGCGGGCGGACAGGCCTCCGGCGTCGTGCGTGGTCAGCCGGATGCGGACGCGGCCATAGACGTTGGACCATTCGGGGTGGTGGTCCTGCTGCTCGGCCAGCAGAGCGACGCGGGACATGAAGCCCCAGGCGGCGGAAAAGTCGCGGAAGTTCCATTCCCGCTCCAGCGCCTCACCCTCCAGGCGCCAGCCGGGCAGTTCCCCGGCCAGCCGCGCGCGCGCCGCCCCATCCAGCTTCTCGACCACGCCATCCTCCCGTGCCAAAGCGCACCGATGCGACCGACCACGCCCCCGAGCACCGAGGACCTCCTGGAGATGGCGGAGGACGCGCTGGCCGCAATCCCCGCCGCGCTGCGCGAGCTGGTGAATGGCGCCGCCATCCTGGTGGAGGAGGTGCCGGACGAGGAGACGGTGGAGGCGATGGGCCTGGACAGCCCGTGGGAGCTGACCGGCCTGTACCGCGGCGTGCCGCTGACGCAGAAGGGCTTCGGCGACGCCCCGGGCGAGCCCGACCTCATCCTGCTCTACCGCGAGCCCATCCTGCTGGAATGGATCGAGACGGGGGAGGACCTGTTCGCCCTGGTCCGCAACGTGCTGATCCACGAGATCGGCCACCATTTCGGGCTGAGCGACGAGGAGATCGCCCGGCTGGAATCGGAGTAGCTCAGGCCGCGAACCCCGCCCGGATGGCTTCGGCCAGCGCCGCCACGTGCGGCGGCGGGCGGGCGCCCAGCAGCCGCTCGGCCAGCGCCAGCTGGATGCCCATGTCGGGCAGGGCGGGCATACCCTCCGCCTCGCCCAGCCATTGCAGGCCAGGCGGCAGCCGGGTGGGGGTGGAGACGGTGAGCGCCAGCCCGGCCAGCGCCACCGCGAAGCAGCCGGATTGCGTGGTGGAGTTGTAGGCCACCCGCACCCGCCGCCCCGCCTGGCCCAGCGCCGCCACCGCCGCGCTGCGCCAGGTGCAGCCCGCCCGCGCCAAGGCCAGCGGCAGCGGGTCGCGCCGGTGCAGCGCCGCGCCCGCCGGGCCGACCCAGCGCAGCGGGCCGCGCCAGATCTCCTCGCCGGGGCGCGACTGGCCCTCGGTGATGATGGCCAGGTCCACCCGGCTTTCCACCAGCCGCCGCGCCAGCTCGTCGGAGGACATGCACAGCACCTCCACCTCGATGCCGGGATGGGTGCGGGCGAAGCCGGCCAGGATGCCCGGCAGCCAGTCCAGCGCGTAGTCGTCCGGCGAGCCCAGCACCACCTCGCCGGTCAGCGGGGCGGCGCGGAAATGGCTGAGGATTTCCTCGTTCAGCGCCAGCAGGGTGCGGGCGCGCTCCAGCAGCCAGCGGCCCTTCTCCGTGGGCGCGAGGCCGCGCGCGTCGCGCTCCAGCAGGGCGCCGCCCACCAGCTCCTCAAGCCGCCGCATCTGCATGGAGACGGCGGATTGCGTGCGGCCGACCTTGCGCGCGGCGGCGGTCACGCTGTCGCCGCCGGCGATCAGCACGAAGGAGCGCAGCAGCTCCGGGTCCAGGCCGGCGGGGAGCATGGGCATCAACCGGATTGATGTTGCCCTTCAAGATTAGTCGTTGGATTGATGCTGGCCAAGGGTGGGATGGTGCGCGCGCAGCCAGCCACGGAAGGACCTGCCCCGATGAGCGCCCACCTCGCCCCCGCCGCCTTCGCCCCGATGCGCCGCGCCGCGCGCCCGGCGGCCGCGCTGCTGGCGGAGATGGTCCGCCGCATCCGCACCCGCGCCCGCCTGGCCGAACTGGACGAGCGCCTGCTGCGCGACGTCGGCCTCTCGCCGATGGACGCGGCGCGCGAGGCCGCCAAGGCGCCGTGGGAGTGAGCTTCAGTCGTTGATGGGCAGCGCGTCCATCGCGTAGCGGCATTCGATGGCGCCGCCCTGCGGGTCCTCCAGCCGGGCGGCGAACTCGTCGGCCCAGGCGATGGCGCCGTGGGTGGCCAGGGTGCCCAGGAACATGGCGCCGCCGACCGGCAGGGGGTGGCGCCGCAGCAGGTCGTCCGGGTGGCGCAGGGCCGCCACCGTGCCGGCCTGGTAGTCCAGCCACTCCCCGCCGCGGCGGATGCGCGCGGAAAGGCGGAAGCCGTCCCACCGCTCGCGCACCTCCGCCCAGCGGAACACCTGCCGGCTCAGCGGCTTTGCGCACATCTGCTTGGACCAGGTGACGCCCGCCGCCTCGGCCGCGCGGTCGGTGTGGTCGGAGCCGACGGCGATGAAGTCGCCTTGGGGCAGGCGCAGGAACACCGCCTCCGCCTCGCCGGTGCTGCCTTTGCCGGCCAGCTGCACGCGCGGCGCCTGCGTCAGCAGGCTGGCGGAGACGCGGTAGAACAGCGGCATCTCGCGCGGGGGCTTCACCCCGATGGCGGCCAGCTCCTCGATGTGGTGCTGCACCGCGGCGGCGTCGCGCCCCGCCCAGCCGGCGATGACCAGGGTGTGGATGGTGGCGGCGAAGCCCTGGCCGCCGGCCTCGAAGGCGAGGGGGGCGCCGACGCCCGGCGTGGCATCGGCTTGCTCGGACACGGACATGCGGTGGGCTTCCCTCCCGTTGGGTTCGGCGGCGGGCAGCATCGGCCGGCGCGCCGGGTTCCGCCAGGGTGGCCCGGCGCGGCTTGGAACTTCCTGGAATAATCGGCCAGACTTCGCCAAGGCATGGAGGGCAACGGCGGTGAAGGGTTCCAGCGGAGGCCTCAGGGCGCGGGACGTCGCCGCGAAGCTGCGCCTGACCGCCGCCGCGCTGGGCCTGTCCGGGCAGAAGGAGCTGTGCGCAGCCTTCCGCCGCGCCAACCCCGCCACCGGCTTCGACCTCGAGCGGTCCTACAAGTGGGTGCAGGGGCGCGCCACGCCCCGCGACGCCGGCGTGTTCGCGGACTGGGCGATGGTGTGCGGGCTGGGCCGTCCCGGCGCCTGGGTCGCCGCAAGCAGCCTGGAGGAATTCACCACCCTGCTGGCCGCCCGGCACGGGCTGGACCCCGAGGTGCTGCGCCGCCGCGCCGGGCTGGACGGCGAGGCGCCGCCCACCTGGGCCGCCGCCCCCGCCGGACGCGACGAGCGCTACCTGGCCGGGTCCTACGCCTGCTTCTCCCTGGCGCAGTCGCCCTACTACGCCGGGCGCATCATCCGCGGCGCCGTGGCGCTGGAGGAGGCGGCGGTGCCCGGCGGCCCCGCCGCGCTGGCGGCGCGCTGCGAGCAGGCGCTGCCCTCTGGCATGGCCAGCCTCGCCGGGCCGGCGCTGGTCGGGGCGGGGCGGGCGCTGACGCTGGCGCTGCACGCACAGTGCAGCGCCGGCACCTCGCCGCTGTGCTTCTCCTTGGTGCTGCCGGCGCCGCCGGCCAGCCTGCTGGCGGGCATCATGACCGGCTTCACCATGATCGACCCGGCCGGCCAGCCGCCCTACGCCACCCGCGTCGCCATGGTGCGGGTGCCGGCCCCGTCCGCTGCCGTCGCGTCCAGCGGCGGCTACATGGAGGCGGCGCCGGCCGCCATCGCGCGGGACCTCGCCGCCCAGGGGCTGGCGGGCAGCGGGGGCCGGGAACTGGGGGCGCTGCTGCTGGCGTTCCTGCGGGCCGGGGCGGGCGGCGGCACCATCCGGCTGCCGGCGGAGGAGCACGCCGCCCTGGCCGCCGCCTGCGACCGCGCCTGGCTGGACACGCTGGCGGCGCGCGCCGCGTAGGCCGGCCCGCCGCCGCTTCCCGGAATTTCCATGCCTTGCCATGCGGTTCCAGGCGCCGCCCTTGCCGGGTGCGCGGGGCGGGACGGAGGATGCGGCGGCAACGGACAGGGTGAGGGCACATGCTGCGGCGCAGGGCGCTTCCGGCCATCGCACCCCTCGCGGCGGCGGCGCTGGCGGGCCAGGGCCGGGCAGCGGCCTCGGCCGAGGGCGTGGCGCGGATCGTGCCGGCGCTGGATGAGCACGCCGCTGGGCTGATGCGCCGCACCGGCGTGCCGGGACTGGCCCTGGCCGTGGCCCGGCACGACCGGGTGCTGCACCTGCGCGGCTTCGGCGTCCGCGCGGCCGGGCGGCCGGAGCCGGTGGACGCCGACACCGTGTTCCAGCTTGCCTCGCTGTCCAAGCCGGTGGCCGCCACGGTGATCGCCGCGCTGGTCGGCGACGGGGTGGTGGGGTGGGATGACCCGGTGGCCCGCCACGACCCCGGCTTCGCCCTGGCCGATGCCTGGACGACGCGCGCGGTGACCCTGCGCGACCTGCTGTGCCACCGCAGCGGCCTGCCCGACCACGCGGGCGACCTGCTGGAGGATCTGGGCTTCGGGCGCGAGGAGGTGCTGCACCGGCTGCGCCACGTCCCGCCGGGGCCGTTCCGCGCCGCCTACGCCTACACCAATTTCGGCTTCACCCAGGCCGCGGTCGCCGCCGCGCGCGCCGCCGGCCAGCCGTGGGAGGAACTGTCCGCGGCGCGGCTCTACCGGCGCATCGGCATGGCGCGCACCACCTCGCGCTTCGCCCAGTTCCAGGCGCAGGCGAACCGCGCCCTGGGCCATGTCCCGCGCGAGGGCGGCGGCTGGGTTCCCGGCCCGGTGCGCGACGCCGACGCGCAATCACCGGCGGGCGGCGTCAGCTCCTCGGCGCGCGACCTGTCGGCCTGGCTGCGCCTGCAGCTCGGCCGCGGCAGGCTCGATGGCGCGGCGATGGTGCAGGCGGCGGCGCTGGACGAGACGCAGCGCCCCCAGGTGGTCAACGACGCCGCGGCCGACCCGGCGCGGGACGGCACCGGCTTCTACGGCCTGGGCTGGAATGTCGGGCGCGACGCGGAAGGGCGCGTGCTGTGGAACCACTCGGGCGCGTTCAACCTCGGCGCCGCCACCTGCGTGCACATCCTGCCGGCGGAGGACCTGGCGGTGGTGGTGCTGGTGAACGCCCGCCCGGTCGGCGTGGCGGAGGCGCTGTGCCGCGCCTGCCTGGACCTGGCCACCGCCGGGCGCGTCACGCGGGACTGGCTGCCGCCCTTCGCCGCCGCCTTCGCGCGCATGTCGGAGCCGGACTACGGCGCGGCGGTGGCGCCCGGCCGGCGGCCGGAGCGGCCGCAGCCGCCGCTGCCGCCCGGCGCCTATGCCGGCGCCTACCGCAACGCCCTGTACGGCGAGGCCGCCGTGGCGGAGGAGCCTGGCGGCCTTCTGGCGCTGCACATGGGGCCGCGCGGACGCCGCTTCCCCCTGGCGCACTTCAACCGCGACAGCTTCACCTTCCAGCCGGACGGCGAGAACGCCTCCGGCCCCGCCGCCGTCGCCTTCTCCGTGGGGCCCGACGGCCGGGCCGGCGCCGTCACGGTGGAGAACCTGGATGCCGGGGGGCAGGGCCGCTTCCTGCGCCACGGGGGATGAACCGCTGCCACCACGTGAGAGGGATCACGCCATGATGCTCCGCCGCCTCGCCTTCGCCCTGCTGCTCGCGCTGTCCGCCGCGCCGGGGGCGGCGCGCGCCTCCTGGGTGGGGAGCCTGCTGAACGTGCAGGTCCTGACGCCCGACCCGCAGACCGTCGCCTACAACGGCAACGTCATCGCGCCCGCTTCGGGCCTGAACATCTTCGACCTCCCCGGGCTGCTGCTGTCCATCGGCGGGCCGGGCATCTCGCTGGTGAGCACGGGCACCGCGGCCTTCGACTTCCAGGCGCCGTCCGTGATCGTGAAGGTGACGGACCTCACCGCGTCGCGCATCCTCAACGCGCAGGTGAACCCGGCCTCCACCATCCCGCTCGGGCGGGGGTCGCTGATCTCGGGGGCCAACTTCGTGCAGTTCGACCTGGGGCAGACGCAGATCCCCCCGCTGGGCTTCCTGAGCGTGGACGTCGCCTTCCTGCCGGGCGGGCCGACCGGGGTGCCGGCGCCGGCCTCGCTGCTCCTGTTCGGGCTGGGCCTGGCCGGGCTGGCGGGCGTGCGGGCCCGGCGCGCGGGGCCGGGGGCCTGAACCCCTGGCAGGAGATGCCCTGGGGGGTGGCGCTGCTGGTGCGCGTCACCCCGGGCGCGCGCCGCGACGCGGTGGAGGGACGGCTGGACACGCCCGACGGCCCGGCCCTGCGCCTGCGCGTGGCCGCCCCGCCGGTGGACGGCGCGGCCAACGCCGCGGTGCTGGCGCTGGTGGCGCGGGAGCTGGGGGTGCGGCCGGGTGCCGTGACCTTGCGCGGCGGCGAGGCGTCCCGCCGCAAGCGGCTGGCGGTGGCGGGCGACCCGGCGGCGCTGGCGCGGCGGCTGGCGGAACTGTGCCGCGGGGGGTAATCCCTGGGCCACCATGTCGCACAACAGCTTCGGCCACCTGTTCCGCGTCACCACCTGGGGCGAGAGCCACGGCCCGGCGATCGGCTGCGTGGTGGATGGCTGCCCGCCCGGCCTCGAGCTGGACGAGGCGTGGATCCAGCCCTTCCTGGATGCCCGCCGCCCCGGCTCCTCCAAGTTCGTGACGCAGCGGCAGGAGCCCGACCAGGTTCGCATCCTGTCCGGCGTGTTCGAGGGGCGCACCACCGGCACGCCCATCGCGCTGGAGATCGCCAACCAGGACCAGCGCTCCAAGGATTACGGCGAGATCGCGCAGAGCTTCCGTCCCGGCCACGCCGACATCGCCTATGAATGGAAGTACGGCGTGCGGGACCACCGCGGCGGCGGGCGCTCCAGCGCGCGCGAAACGGCGATGCGGGTGGCGGCCGGCGCGGTGGCCCGCCGGGTGCTGGGCGAGGGCGTGGTGATCCGCGGCGCCCTGGTGCAGGTGGGCGAGGACCGGGTGGACCGCGCCGCCTGGGACTGGGACGCGGTGCGCGACAACGCGTTCTGGTGCCCCGACCGCGCCGCCGCCGCCCGGTGGGAGGCGCTGCTGGCCGCCGTGCGCAAGGCCGGCAGCAGCGTCGGCGCCGTCATCGAGCTGGTGGCGGAGGGCGTGCCCCCCGGGCTGGGCGCCCCCATCTACGGCAAGCTGGACGCCGACATCGCCGCGGCGCTGATGGGCATCAACGCCGTGAAGGGCGTGGAGATCGGCGAGGGCTTCGCCGCCGCCGCCCTGCGCGGCGAGGACAACGCCGATGAGATGCGCGTCCGCCAGGACGGGCAGGTGGAGTTCCTGGCCAACCATGCCGGCGGGGTGCTGGGCGGGATCTCCACCGGGCAGCCGGTGGTGGCCCGCTTCGCCGTGAAGCCGACCAGCTCCATCCTGACGCCGCGCCGCAGCGTGACCCGCGCCGGCGCGGACACCGAGGTGCTGACCCGCGGCCGCCACGACCCCTGCGTGGGCATCCGCGCCGTGCCGGTGGGCGAGGCGATGCTGGCCTGCGTGCTGGCCGACCACCTGCTGCGCCACCGGGCGCAAAATCCCGGCGCGCCGGCCCGGGCGGTGCTTCCGCGGGAGAGCCTGAGTAACTAAGTAAGTTATTGCCCCGACGCGGTGGTCATGGTTAGTTGTTGACCCTGCACCCGTCTCGGGCGCAGATCGAACCGCAAATGAAATGAGTGCGCCATGCCCTTCGCGGACGCCGCCCCCGACCACCAGGCCCTGCGCGCCTTCCTGGCGCTCGGCGGCGTCGGGCGCTGGCAGCTGCGCGCACGGGAGCTGTCGGACCGGCTGCGCGCCGGCGCCCATTCCGCCCGCGCCGCCCAGCAGCGCCACGCGCTGGAGCTGGTGCTGGCGCGCCTCGCCGGCAAGGCCGAGGCGCTGGCGAGCGCCGGCCGCACAGAGCGCCGGGTCTGCCTGCTGGCGCAGGAGGCGGTGCGCCTGTCGGCCACGCTGGATGACGGCCCGGCCCGCCGCCTGCGCGCCCTGGTGGAGCGCGGGCTGGAAGGCGAGGGCAACCTGGTGCCGCTGTTCCACCTGCTGCGCACGGCCGCCCTGTTCCGCGCCCGCGGCTTCGAGGTGCGGCATGACGGCCTGCTGCACGGCACCGCGCACGACCTGATGGTGCGCCGCGAGCACGCCCTGGCCGAGGTGGCGTGCGAGACCCTGTCCGCCGAGGAGGGGCGCCCGCTGCACAAGGGCGACTGGGCGGCCCTGGTGGACATGGTGAACCCCGAGCTGCAGACCTGGCTGGCCGCGCATCCCGGCCGCTACGTCCTCAAGATGACCCTGCCCGACGGCATCGCCGACCCCGCGCGCCTGCCGGAGCTGCACCGGCGCATCGCCGGCATGCTGGCGGCCCAGAAGCGGCAGGACAGCGCCGCCGACTGCATCCTGAAGCTGGACCCGCTGGCCCTGGCTGGCGCCCAGGCCGGCGCCGCCCTGCCGGCGCGCCTGCGCGCGCAGTTCGGCCAGGAGGCCCACCTGGCCGTCACCGGCGACGCCGCCTCGGGCTCGGTGATGGTGATGGCGGCCCGCGCGGGGCGCGAGAACGAGGTCAGCGCCGCCGCGGCCCGGCGCCTGTCGGACACCGCCCAGGCGCGGCTGTCCGGCCGGCAGCCCGGCATCCTGGCGCTGTTCCTGGAGGATTTGGAGCCCGCGGAGTGGCATGGCCTGCGCGCCTCGCTGGAGCTGGAGGGCGCCTGCCGCCGCTTCCTGACCACGCCCGAGGCGCGCCGCGTGGTGGCGGTGACCTGCGCCACCCGGCAGGAGCTGCTGGGCCTGCCCGGCGCGGCGCCGGAGGGGGAGCTGCGCTTCCGCAACCCCGCCCACCCGGCCGCGCGCTCGCCGGGGCTGGAGCCGGCCATCGCGTCCAGCCTGTAGCATCCCGGGGTTGCCCCGCCGGGCGCGAGGGTCTAACCCACCGCCCACCCCTTTCCCCCGGCACGAGGTTTTTCCCGCATGTTCGCACGCCTGTTCGGCTTCCTGTCCGCCGACATGGCCATCGACCTCGGCACCGCGAACACCCTGGTCTACGTGAAGGGGCGCGGCATCGTGCTGAACGAGCCGAGCGTGGTCGCCATCGCCGACAACCGCGGCCGCAAGCAGGTGCTGGCGGTGGGCGAGGAAGCCAAGCAGATGCTGGGCCGCACCCCGGGCAACATCGCCGCCATCCGCCCGCTGAGGGACGGCGTGATCGCCGATTTCGAGGTGGCGGAGGAGATGATCAAGCACTTCATCCGCAAGGTGCACAACCGGCGGTCCTTCGCCTCGCCGATGATCATCGTCTGCGTGCCCTCCGGCTCCACCGCCGTGGAGCGCCGCGCCATCCAGGAGAGCGCCGAATCAGCCGGGGCGCGCAAGGTGCTGCTGATCGAGGAGCCCATGGCCGCGGCCATCGGCGCCGGCCTGCCGGTGACCGAGCCCTCCGGCTCCATGGTGGTGGACATCGGCGGCGGCACGACCGAGGTCGCGGTGATCAGCCTGGGCGGCATCGTCTATGCCCGCAGCGTGCGCGTGGGCGGCGACAAGATGGACGAGGCGGTCATCAGCTACATCCGCCGCACCCACAACCTGCTGATCGGCGAGAGCAGCGCCGAGCGCATCAAGATGGAGATCGGCGCCGCCGCCCAGCCCAATGGCGAGGAGGACGGCCCGCTGACCGAGGTCAAGGGCCGCGACCTGATGAACGGCGTCCCGCGCGAGGTGACGGTGAGCCAGCGCGAGATCGCCTACGCGCTGGGCGAGCCGGTGACGCAGATCGTGGACGCGGTGAAGGTGGCGCTGGAGAACACCCCGCCCGAGCTGGCGGCCGACATCGTGGACAAGGGCATCGTGCTGACCGGCGGCGGCGCCAACCTGTACCGCCTGGACGAGGTGCTGCGCGACGCCACCGGCCTGCCGGTGGTGGTGGCCGAGGAGCCGCTGAACTGCGTGGCGCTGGGCACCGGACGGGCGCTGGAGGAGATCAAGAGGCTTCGCCAGGTGCTGTCCTCCATGTATTAAGGGCCTCCGGGGGGTGCCTTGATCCGTCTTTCCATCCCGCTGCGGCAGGCGCTGGCCCGGCTTTCCCTGCCGGTGCTGATCGCCGCCGCCTTCGGCACCATGCTGCTCGGCAAGGCCGACGCGCTGCTGGCGGAGCGCGCGCGCATGGCCCTGGCGGACATGCTCTCGCCCATCTGGGCGGCGGTGCAGCAGCCGGTCCGCGCCGCGCGCGACGCGCTGGCCGAGGCCCAGGCCCTGTGGGACATGCGCGCCGAGAACGCCCGCCTGCGCGAGGAGAACGAGCGCCTGCACCGCTGGCAGGCCGCCGCCCTGGCGCTGGAGGCGGAGAACGCCCTGCTGCGCCGCCAGCTGTCCTGGGTGCCGGACCCCGCGCCGGCCTTCCGCACCGCCCGCGTGGTGGCCGATGCCGGCGGCACCTACGCCCGCGCCGTGCTGCTGGCCGCCGGCCCCAACCACCAGCTCCGCAAGGGCCAGATCGCGCTGGACGAGCGCGGCTTCGCCGGCCGGGTGACGGAGGTCGGATCCCGCTCCGCCCGCGTGCTGCTGGCCACCGACATCAACAGCCGCATCCCCGTCATCCTGGAGGGCTCGCGCGCGCGGGCCATCATGGCGGGCAACAACGCCGCCCGCCCGCGGCTGCAGCACTGGCCCGAAGGCGTGGTCCCGCGCGAGGGCGACCGGGTGGTGACCAGCGCCGAGGCCGGCGCCTTCCCCGCCGGGCTGCCGGTGGGCGTGGTGCGCTGGAGCGAGAGCGGCGCCGCCGAGGTGGAGCTATTCGCCCAGATGGAGCGCCTGGACGTGCTGCGCCTGTTCGACTACGGCCTGGCCGGCATCCTGCCCCCCGAGGCGGTGGCGCGGCCCGAGCCGCGTGCGGCGCGCCGGTGACATGGCCCGCAAGGGGCGCCCCGAGCCGCCCATGGGCGTGCTGCGCCGCCTGGACGCGGGCGCGCGCGCGGGCTTCCCGGCGCTGTCCACCGGGTTGCTGATCGCCCTCGCCGCGGTGCCGGTCGGGGTGCCGGGGCTGGCGGCGGCCCTCGCCCTGCCACCCGTGTTCTTCTGGAGCGTGTTCCGCCCCGCCGCCATGCCGGCGCCGGCGGTGTTCGGCCTGGGCCTGCTGCTGGACCTGGTGTCCTTCGCGCCGCTGGGCATCGGCGTGCTGACGCTGCTGGTGGCGCATGGCGTGGCGATGCGCCTGCGCGACTGGGTGGCGAAGCAGTCCTTCCTGCTGGTGTGGGTGGTGTTCTGCGCCTTTGCCGCCGCCGCCGCCGCGCTGGCCTTCCTGCTGCACGCGCTGCTGATGCTGCAGGTGCCGCCGCGCATGCCCGCCATCCTGCAGGCCGGGATGGCGGCGGGCATCTATCCCCTGGTCGGCTGGGCGCTGGCCCGGCTGCACATGGCGATGACCCGCGCGGAGGAGGGGGCGTGAAGATCCCCTTCATCCAGCGCCGCCGCGCCAAGGGCGGCATCGAGAACTTCACCATGAAGGGCGTGAAGCGGGAGGAGGAGCGCCGGCGCTCCGTCTTCACCCGCCGCGCCCTGCTGCTGGGCGCCGGGCAGGCGGGGCTGTTCGGCTTCCTGGGCTGGCGGCTGCACACGCTGCAGGTGGAGCAGGGGGAGCGCTACGCAACCCTGGCGGAGGAGAACCGCCTTTCCGCCCGGCTGCTGAGCCCGCCGCGCGGCCGCGTGCTCGACCGCAACGGCAAGGTGGTGGCCGGCAACCGGCTGAACTGGCGCGCCTTGCTGGTGGCCGAGCAGACGCAGGACGTCGCCGCCACGCTGGACACCTTCCACCGCATCGTGCCCCTGGGCGAGAACGAGCGCGCGCGCGTCGAGCGCGAGCTGCGCCGCCGCCGGCGCTTCGTGCCGGTCATCGTGCGCGAGTTCCTGGCCTGGGAGGAGATGGCGCGCATCGAGGTCAACGCGCCCGACCTGCCGGGCATCCTGATCGACGTCGGCACCACGCGCCTCTACCCCGAGGGCGAGCACCTGGCGCACATCGTGGGCTACGTGGCGCCGCCCTCGGAACGCGACATGGACGGCGACCCGCTGCTGCAGCTGCCGGGCGTGCGCGTCGGCCGCGCCGGGGTGGAGCGCCACCACGACACCATCCTGCGCGGCCGCGCCGGGGCGGTGCAGCTGGAGGTGAACGCGGTGGGCCGCATCATCCGCGAGCTGGACCGGCGCGAGGGCGTGCCGGGCCAGGACGTGGAGATCAGCGTGGACGCCGAGCTGCAGCGCACCCTGCGCGGGCGGATCGAGGAGGGGACCTCGGTCGTGGTGATGAACGCGCGCAACGGCGAGGTGCTGGCCCTGGCCTCCCAGCCCTCCTTCGACCCCAACGTGTTCAACGCCGGCGTCTCGGCCGCGCAGTGGCGGCAATGGACATCGCAGCGGGCCACGCCGCTGATCAACAAGACCACCAACGGGCTCTACGCCCCCGGCTCCACCTTCAAGATGGTGGTGATGCTGGCCGCGCTGGAGGCGCGGGTGGCCTCCCCGGGCGAGCGCGTCCATTGCCCCGGCCATTTCGACCTGGGCGAGAGCCGCTTCCACTGCTGGAACCGCAACGGCCATGGCGGCGTGGACATGCGCACCAGCCTCAAGGTCTCCTGCGACGTCTACTACTACGAGATGGCGCGGCGGCTGGGCATCGACCGCATCGCCGCCATGTCGCGCCGCCTCGGCCTCGGAGTGCCGCTGGACATCGAGCTGCCGGGCACGCGCGCCGGCCTGGTGCCGACGCGGGCCTGGCGCGAGGCGCAGGGCAAGCCCTGGGCGCTGGGCGACACGGTGGTGCACGGCATCGGCCAGGGCTTCTACCAGCTGACCCCGCTCTCGCTCGCCACCATGGCGGCGCGGCTGGCCACCGGGCGCGCGGTGCAGCCGCACCTGACGCGCAGCATCGGCGGCCGGCCGGTGCGCGGCCAGCGGCCGGAGGACTGGCCCAGCCTGGGACTGAACGAGCGCGACCTGCGCCTGGTGCGCGAGGCCATGTGGGCGGTGGTGAACGAGCCGGGCGGCACCGCGCTCGCCTCGCGCCTGCCGGCGGGGATGGGGCAGATGGCGGGCAAGACCGGCACCACCCAGGTGCGCCGCGTCTCACGCGAGCAGCGCGAGCGCGGCTTCCGGGTGGAGACGCTGCCGCGCGAATGGCGGCCGCACGCGCTGTTCGTGGCCTATGCCCCGCACGACAACCCGCAATACGCGGTGAGCGTGGTGGTGGAGCACGGCACTTCCGGCTCCGGCGCCGCGGCGCCGCTGGCGCGCGACGTGCTGGTGGAGACCTTCAACCGCTTCCGCCAGCCCGTCCCGCCGCAGCGGGTCGCCGAGGGGAGGAGCGGATGAGCGGCACGGAGCCCTGGCCCGCCCAGGCAGCCGCCGGGGCGGCGCGCCGGCCTGGCCGCCGGATGCATGGGGGCGAGGACGCATGAGCGCCGTCTACGAGAAGCGCCTGCTGACGCGCGAGCGCGGCTCGGGCCTGCTGCAGAAGTTCTGGCAGGTGCCCTGGCCCTTCGTGATGCTGCTGGGCGCCGTGGCGGCGGTGGGCTACGTCGCGCTGTATTCGGCCGGCGGCGGGCCGGAGGCGTATGCCTCCAAGCATGCGCTGCGCTTCGCCTTCTCGCTGGTGCTGATGCTGTGCGTGGGGCTGGTGGACATCCGGGTCTGGGCGCGGGTGGCGCCGCTGGCCTACCTGGGCGGCATCGCGCTGCTGGTGCTGGTGGCGCTGCATGGCGAGGTGGGCAAGGGCGCGCAGCGCTGGATCGACCTCGGCCCCATCCAGCTCCAGCCCTCCGAGGCGATGAAGATCATCCTGGTGCTGACCCTGGCCTGGTGGTTCCACAAGGCATCGTGGGAGAAGGTGGGCAACCCGCTGTTCCTGATCCCGCCCGCGGTGCTGGTGCTGGTGCCGGTGGGGCTGATCTTCCGCCAGCCCAACCTGGGCACCGCGCTGATCACCGCGATGGTCGGCGCCACCATGTTCTGGGCGGCCGGCATGCGCTGGTGGAAGTTCGCGCTGGGCATCGGCGGCGCGGTGGCGGCCGCGCCCATCGTCTACGACCACCTGAAGGAATACCAGCGCGCGCGCATCCACACCTTCCTGGACCCCGAGAGCGACCCGCTGGGCGCCGGCTACAACATCATCCAGAGCAAGATCGCGTTGGGCTCGGGCGGCTTCTGGGGCAAGGGCTTCATGCAGGGCACCCAGGGCCACCTGAACTTCCTGCCCGAGAAGCAGACCGACTTCATCTTCACCATGATCGCCGAGGAGTTCGGCCTGGTGGGCGCCATGGGCACGCTGGGGCTGCTGCTGCTGGTGGTGGCGTTCTGCTTCCTGGTGGCGCTGCGCTGCAAGCACCAGTTCGGCCGCCTGCTGGCGATCGGGCTGGGGACGAACTACTTCCTCTACGTCTTCGTCAACGTGGCGATGGTGACCGGCTCCATCCCCGTGGGCGGGGTGCCGCTGCCGCTGATCAGCCATGGCGGCTCGGCCATGCTGATGGTGATGTTGGGCTTCGGCCTGCTGATCAGCGCCTGGGTGCACCGCGACGCCGAGTTCGGGCCGGCGCGGGACTAGAGCACGATCCGCCTCGATGGAAACATCAAGGCGGTGAGGCGTCCCCTCATCAAAGGCTGGATCATGATCTAGGGGCGGCGCTGCTGCTCCACGCCGCCGCGGCGCGGGGTGTCGTCGAAGGCGCCGGTGACGTTGCGCGCGCAGGCGCCGCTGCGCAGCATCTCGCCGTAGCCCTGGGCCATGCCCGGGCAGGCGGAGGACAGGGAGCGCCGGCCGCCATCGCGGCTGTCGAACACGTCGCGCACGAAGCGGTCCACCTCCGCCAGGCCTGCGGCGCGTTCCTGCGGGGTCTTGGGGCTGGCGTTGATGCAGGCCCGCCAGGCGTTCGCGGCCTCGTCGCAGGCGGGCACGGTGGTGGAGGGCGGGGTGACGCGCACCTGCGGCACCAGCCCCTGCGCCAGGGCGAGCGAGGGCGCCATCACCAGGGCGCCGAGCAAGGCGTGTCTCAAGGCATGCAACTCCGGCCGGGCGATGTCGGTGTGGGAACCTATTTGGCGCGGCGGCGGCGCGCAAGCCGCGCGCGGCTTCCCCCGCCTCCGGCAAAGCCCGTAGGATGGGCGCAACGCGAGACGGAGGACGGACCATGCTGGAAGAAGCGCGCCCGATGCTGGACATCCCCAGCCTGCGCAACCAGGTCAGCCCGCAGGAGTGGAAGGCCCGGGTAGACCTGGCCGCCTGCTACCGGCTGGTGGCGCATTACGGCATGAGCGACATGATCGCCAACCACATTTCCTGCCGCGTGCCCGGCGAGGACGGGGCCTTCCTGATCAACGCCTACGGGCTGATGTACGAGGAGATCACCGCCTCCTCCCTCATCAAGATCGACGTGAAGGGCAACGTGCTGCTCAAGCCGGATTTCGGCGGGCTGGACTACGGCATCAACCGCGCCGGCTACGTCATCCACGGCGCCATCCACGAGCGCCGTCATGACCTGGACTGCGTGATCCACACCCACACCTGGCCCGGCATGGCCGTGTCCTCGCTGGAGTGCGGGTTGCTGCCGATGAACCAGACGGCGATGCGCTTCCTCAAGATCGCCTATCACGACTATGAGGGCGTGGTGCTGGACGTGGAGATGCAGGACAAGCTGGTGGCCGACCTGGGCGACAGCAACGCGATGATCCTGCGCAACCACGGGCTGCTCACCGTGGGCCGCACCATCGGAGAGGCGTTCAACGCCATGCACCGCCTGGAGCTCTCCTGCAAGGCGCAGCTCGCCGCCATGGCCTGCGGCGTGCCGCTGGTGCAGGTGCGCAAGGAGGTGCTGGAGGAAACCTGGAACAACTACCAGCCCGGCACCCGGCGCCCCTATGGCGTGATGGAATGGCCCGCCCTGCTGCGGATGCTGGACCGGCAGGACCCGAGCTACCGGAACTAGATCATGATCCGCAAACGCGGATCATGATCCAGCCTTTGCCGCGAGGACGATTCACCGCCTTGATGATTCCACCAAGGCGGATCGTGCTCCAGGCGCGCGCTACAGCATCCGCAGCACGGCGTCGGCCGCGGCTTCGCTGGGCCGGCCCTGCGGAGGGGTGAGCTGCTCCAGCGCCTCGCGGAAGCCGGCGCGCTGGCGGTCGCGCGCCGCGGGCTCCTCCAGCAGCGGGCGCAGGGCGGCGCGCAGGCGGTCGGGGGTGCATTGCTCCAGCAGGCATTCCGGCACCACCTCCCGCCGCGCCAGCAGGTTGACCAGGGAGGCGTGCGGCAGCTTCACCAGCCGGCGCGCCAGCCAGCCGGTGAGGGGATTCATGCGGTAGGCGACGACGTGCGGCAGCCCCGCCACCGCCGCTTCCAGCGACGAGGTGCCGGACTTGATCAGCCCCGCCGTGCAGGCGGCCAGCGCGTCCGCCTTCTCCTGCGGCGCGCGGGCGTAGCGGGCGCCCCAGCCGGCGGTGCCGGCGCGCACCTCGGCCTCCACCGTGCCGGCCAGGGCCACCACGGGGGTGAAGCCGGCGGGCAGCGCCTGGGCGAAAAGCGGCAGGTGGCGCGCCACCTCGCCGCGGCGCGAGCCGGGCAGCACCGCCAGGCCGGGCCCGTCGAGCGGGAAGCGCGCCGGGTCGCCGCGGGCGGATTCGCTTTCCAGGATGGGGTGGCCGACGAAGTCCACCGGGATGCCGGCGGCGGCGAAGAACGGCGCCTCGAAGGGCAGCAGGGCCAGGATGCGGTCCACCGATTCTGCCATGCGCCGCGCGCGGCCCGGCCGCCAGGCCCAGACCTGCGGCGCCACGTAGTGCACCACCGGGATGCCCAGCGCCTTGGCCCGCCGCGCCAGCCGCAGGGTGAAGCCCGGGCTGTCGATGGTGACCAGCAGGCGCGGGCGGTCGCGCGCCAGGGCCGCCGCCGCTTCCTCCAGCCGGCGCGACAGGTGGCGCAGCTGCGGCAGCACCTCCAGCAGCCCCATCACCGCCAGCTCGCGGATGGGGAACAGGCTGTCCATGCCCTGCGCCGCCAGGTGCTCGCCGCCCAGTCCCCTGAAGCGCAGCGTGGGGTCGCGGCGGCGCAGCGCCGCCACCAGCCGCGCGCCCAGCACGTCGCCCGAGGCCTCGCCGGCGGCGATCCAGACCAGGGTCATGCGAAGGGCAGGGGGGTGGGCGGGGGGATGGGGGCCACCGGCCAGTCCAGGTGGTTGCGCACCGCGCCGTCGCGGCGCACGCGCTCCAGCAGCGCGGGGTCGAGGTCGGCCAGCACTAGGCCGGGGGTGTCCAGCGCGCCCTCGGCCACCACGCCGTCCTCGGCGAAGGGGCGGTCCACCGGGCCGAACACGGCGGCGGCGCCGTGGTTCTCGTCCAGCGCGGCCGAGGCCGCGAAGCCGCCGACGGTCGGCGCCATGGCGACGAAGCACTGGTTCTCCATGGCGCGCGCCCGGGCGCCGACGCGCACGCGGTGGAAGCCGTGCAGGCTGTCGGTGCAGGAGGGCACCAGCACCAGCCAGGCACCCTGCTCCACCTGCGCGCGCACCAGCTTGGGGAACTCGGCGTCGTAGCAGATGGCCAGGCCTAGGCGGCCCCAGGGCGTGTCGAACACCCCGGGCGGCGCGCCGGGCGAAACCCCCCAGCGCTCCGCCTCGAAGCGGGTCATGGTGCGCTTGTCCTGGAAGGCCACGGCGCCATCGGGGCGGACCAGCGGGGCGCGGTTCACCACGCGCCCGTCCTGGCTTACCGGCAGGGTGCCGGGGCACAGCCACAACCCGGCCGCCCGCGCCGCGCCGCGCATGGCGTCCAGGATGGCGGGCGCGGCGGCGACCATGGCGCGCAGCTCCGCCGCCTCGTCGGCGCGGGTGGTGCCGGCCAGGGCGGCGCCGAGTTCCACGCAGGCGTATTCGGGGCACAGCAGCAGGTGGGCGCCCGCCGCCTTCGCGCGGCGCGCCCAGGCCTCCAGCTTGGCGGCGTAGGCGGCGACGTCGCGCAGCGGCTCCACCGGCCAGGCGAGGACGGCGAGCCTCACAGGTGCTTCAGCCAGAAGGACAGCCGGTGCGGCACCGACTCGGTCCCGCCGATCTCGCGCCAGCGGAAGGTGCAGGCCAGTTCCGGGTGGTGCGCGTAGCCGCGTTTGCGCCAAAAGCCGTCCAGCGGCACGTGGCCGGGCGGGCGGCGCGGGTCGTCGGCCGGGCGCTCCACCGCGCAGAAGGCCGCGGTGGCGAGGCCGGCCGCGCGGGCCACCGCCTCGCGCGCCGCCAGGAAGACGACGCCGATGCCCTGGCCGCGGTATTCCGGCAGCAGCACGCTCTCCCCGAAGTAGCAATGCGCGGCGGGGTCGCGGCCCGCCGCCGCGAAGGCCTCGCGCACCGGGGCGTCGGCCTGGAGCATCGGCTGGCAGGTGGCGGCGCCGACCGCCGCCTCGCCGTCCAGCGCCACCACCACGGCGGCGCCCTCGCCCTCGGCGTACTTGCGCAGGTAGGCGGCCTCGTAGGCGTCGTCGGCCTGGTAGAGGTAGGGCCATTCGCGGAACACCGCGCCGCGCAGCCGGCCCAGGCTGGGCAGGTGGCGCAGCAGCGCCGCCCCGCGCAGGGTTTCGAGGCGCAGGCTCATGCGCCGTAGAGCTTCGCCGGGTCCACCAGCGGCGCCGCCACCTCGGCCAGGGCGCCATCGCGTGGGGCGCGGAAGAAGCAGGAGCGGCGGCCGGTGTGGCAGGCCACCCCCGTCTGGTCCACCAGCAGCAGCAGCGTGTCGCCGTCGCAGTCCAGCCGCAGGTCCAGCACGCGCTGCACCTGGCCCGACGTCTCGCCCTTGCGCCACAACCCGTTGCGCGAGCGGGAGAAGTAGCAGGCGCGGCCGGTTCCCAGCGTCTCCCTCAGGGATTCGCGGTTCATCCAGGCCATCATCAGCACCTCGCCGGTGTCGTGCTGCTGGGCGATGGCGGGCACCAGGCCGCGCGCGTCCCAGCGGACCGCGTCCAGCACGGGGGCGGCGTCCGCCAGGGGGAGGGCATCTTGCGTCACCCGCGCTATATAGTCCGGCATGACGGGCGCGGAAATCGAGGCGGCGGTGCAGGCGGCGGAGCGGCGCTGCGCCGCGCGGGGCGCCAGCCTGACGGCGCTGCGCGGCCAGGTGCTGCGCCTGGTGCTGGAGGCCGGGCAGCCGATCGGCGCCTATGCCCTGCTGGAAAGGCTGAAGGGCGCCCGCGGCCCCGCCGCCCCGCCCACCGTCTACCGCGCGCTGGACTTCCTGTTGGAGCAGGGGCTGGTGCACAAGCTGGAGCGCCTGAACGCCTTCCTGCCCTGTGTGGACCCGGACGAGCCCTGCGCCGATGGCTGCGCCCACGACCACCCGCACCAGTTCCTGATCTGCACCAGTTGCGGCCGCACCAGCGAGATCGCCGACCACGGCGTCGCGCATGCACTGGACAAGGCGGCGGCCCGCCTGGGATTTCGCCCGGCCCACGCCACGGTGGAAGTGGAAGGCATCTGCGCCGCCTGCACGGGGTGATGCCCTTGCAACGCACGCGACCTTTCGGCAATTTATGAACAACCTCGGGTTGTCATTGCCGGGGGATGCTCACCCAACCGGGGGCGCCCATGCATCTGGCCTGCGTCCTCGGCACCCGCCCGGAGGCGATCAAGCTCGCGCCCGTCATCCGCGCCGCGCGGGCCGCGGGGCACCGCTGCGACATCCTGTCCACCGGCCAGCACCGCGAGATGCTGCGGCAGGCGCTTGATGGCTGGGGGCTGGAGCCGGCGCTGGACCTCGCGCTGATGCGGCCGGGCCAGGGGCTCTCCGCCCTGGCGGCCGGCGTGCTGGGAGGGCTGGAGCCTTGGCTGGAGCAGCACCGCCCCGACTGGGTGCTGGTGCAGGGCGACACCACCTCGGCCATGGCCGGGGCGCTGGCCTCCTTCCATGCCCGGCTGCCGCTGGCGCATGTTGAGGCTGGGCTGCGCTCTGGCGACCTCGACGCCCCGTTCCCGGAGGAAGCGAATCGCAGCCTGATCGCCCGGCTGGCCCGACTGCACTTCGCGCCCACGGCGGCGGCGCGCGCCCACCTGCGGCGCGAGGGGGTGGCGGACGAGGCCATCCGCGTGACCGGCAACACCGGGGTGGACGCGCTGCTGGCGGTGGCGGCGGAGCGGCCCTTGCCGCCGGTCCCGCTGGACGGCGCGCGGCGCCTGGTGCTGGCCACCGCCCACCGGCGCGAAAGCCAGGATGGCGGGCTGGACCGGCTGGCGGCGGCGCTGGCGCGGCTGGCGGCGCGGCCCGGCGTGCAGCTGGTGGTGGCGCTGCACCGCAACCCGGCGGCGGCGCATCCGCTGCGGCGCGCGCTGGCCGGCGTGCCCGGCGCGGCGCTGCTGCCGCCGCTGGCGCACCGGGACTTCGTGGCCCTGCTGTGCCGCGCCGCGCTGGTGGTGACCGACAGCGGCGGCGTGCAGGAGGAAGCCGCGGCGCTGGGCATCCCCGTGCTGGTGGCGCGGGAGGAGACCGACCGCCCGGGCGGCCCGGCCGAGGTGGTGGGGCTCGACGGCGCCCGCCTGCTGGCCGCCGCCGAACGCGTGCTGGACGCCCCGCCGGCGCCGCTGCGCCCCTGCCTGGCGCATGGCGACGGGCGGGCGGCCGGGCGCATCCTGCGCGCGCTGGAGGCCGCCTTGCCGCGGCGGGCGGCACGGGCGGCGGGCGCCTGAGCACGATCCGCGGCGGCGGGTGAGCCGGCTGTTCCGGAAGGCCCCGTCTTGCGAAGCGGAGGCAGGGCCTAGACGAACTGCTCGGCGATGATGCGCTCGCTCAGCGAGTGGTCGGGGTCGAACAGCATGGTCATGTTGATGGCCCGGTCCTCGCGGATCTCCACCCGGCGCACGTCGCGCACCTCCGTCTGGTCGGCGGTGGCGCTGACGGGGCGCTTGTCGGGCTCCAGCACCTGGATCTCCACCCGCGCGGCGGCGGGCAGCAGCGCGCCGCGCCAGCGCCGCGGGCGGAAGGCGCTGATCGGCGTCAGCGCCAGCAGGTTGGCGTCCAGCGGCACGATGGGGCCGTGGGCGGACAGGTTGTAGGCGGTGCTGCCCGCCGGGGTGGCCAGCAGGATGCCGTCGCAGGACAGCTCGGGCATGCGCTCCTTGCCGTCCACCAGGATGCGCAGCTTGGCGGCCTGCCGCGTCTCGCGCAGCAGCGACACCTCGTTGATGGCCAGGGCGGCGTGGGTGGTGCCGCCGGAATGGGCGCGCATGCGCAGCGGGTGCAGGGTGGCGGCCTGGGCGGCCTCCAGCCGGGCCGGCAGGTCGTCCTCGCGGTAGGCGTTCATCAGGAAGCCGACGGAGCCGCGGTTCATGCCGTAGACCGGGCGGTTGCGGCCCAGCAGCCGGTGCTGCACCTCGATCATGAAGCCGTCGCCGCCCAGCGCCACCAGGAAGCGCGCCTCGCCCAGCGGCGCCTGGCCGTAGCGCGCCGCCAGCACGGCCAGGGCCGCCTGCGCCGCCGGGCTGCCGCCGGCCAGGAAGTGGATCACGCCAGCTTCCGGTGCCCGAGCACCGGCATGTCGCGGCGCACGCGCGCCGTCAGCGCCGGGTCCAGCCGCGCCGTCGCCCAGCCCGTGCCGTCCGAGCAGCGCGCCACCACGTGCCCCCAGGGGTCGGCCACCAGGGAATGGCCGTACACCTGGCGCGTCGCGCCGCGCTCCTCGTAGGCGCCGTGGGAGGCGGCGGCGATCACCCAGCACTGCGTCTCGATGGCGCGGGCGCGCAGCAGCACCTCCCAGTGGTCCTTGCCGGTCATCAGCGTGAAGTTGGAGGGCACCAGGATGGCCTCCGCCCCGGCGCGGCGCAGCGCGAGGTACATCTCGGGGAAGCGCATGTCGTAGCAGATGCTCAGGCCGAAGCGGGTGCCCTCGGCGTCGAAGGTCACCAGGGACTCGCCGCCGCCGTAGAGCGCGCTCTCGCGGTAGCCGGTGCCGTCGGGGCCGGTGATGTCGAACAGGTGGATCTTGCGGTAGCGCGCCACCTCTCGCCCCTGCGGGTCGAACACCACGGTGGTGTTGTGCAGCTTCTCCGCGCCCCGCTCGATGAGGGAGCCGCCATGCACCCAGACGCCGGCGCCGCGCGCCGCCTCGCGCAGGAACTCGTAGGCCGGGCCGCCGGTGCCGCCGGGCTCGGGCAGGGCCTCGGCGGCGGCGTCGCGCGCCTCGCGCCCGCCGCCCAGGTTGGTCCAGGTCTCGGGCAGGGAGAGCAGGCGGGGGCGGTCGGCCTCCAGCGCGGCCTCGATTAGCCGGCGCGCCTGGGCGATGTTGGCCGCCTTGTCGCTGCCCTGGTTCATCTGGATGACGGAGACGCGCATGGGGGCATGCCACCATGGGCGCCGCGCTTCGCCTAGCCCTGCCGCTAGCCCTCCGGCACGATGCCGGCGCGGCGCATCAGGTCGCGGTGCAGCGGCAGTTCCTCGGCGATGCGCGCGCGCAGCGGCCCCGGCCCGGCGGGGGTGGGGATGAAGCCGTTCTGCGCCAGCAGCGCCACCGCCTGGGGCGTCTGGAAGGCGGCGGCGACGGCCTCGGCCAGCCGGTCCTGCACCGCCTGCGGCGTGCCGGCGGGCGCGGCCAGCGAGAACCAGCCAGCCGAGCGCAGCCCGGCCAGGGGCGGGCCCAGCTCCTCCACCGTCGGCACGGCGGGCAGCGCCTCGAAGCGCGTGCCTCCGGGCACCAGCAGGGCGGCGAGGCGCGCGGCCTCCACCTGCGGCCGCGCCGGGGCGACCACGCTCATCATGCAGTCCACCCGGCCGGCCATCGTCTCGGTCAGGCCGGGCGGCGAGCCGTTGAAGGGCACATGGAGCATCTGCACCCCGGTGCGCGCCTGGAAGTCCAGCATCATGACGTGCGAGGAGGAGCCGACGCCCCAGGTGGCGTAGGACAGCGCGCCGGGCCGGGCGCGCGCGGCCTCCAGCAGCGCGGGCAGGGTGGGGGTGCGGGGATGGACCACCAGCACGAAGCCGGTCTCGGCCAGCATCGTCAGGTGGGCGAAGTCGGCCTCGGGGTCGTAGCCGATGTTGCGCAGGGCGAAGGGCGCCAGGGTGAAGGTGCCCACCGTGCCCAGCAGCAGCGTCATGCCGTCCGGCCGGGCGCGGGCCACGTGGCGCCCGCCGAGCGTGGTGGTGGCGCCGGGCATGTGCTGCATGACGAAGGTGCCGCCCAGCCGCTCCGCGAGGCCCTGCACCAGGATGCGCCCCAGCACGTCGGTCGAGCCGCCGGGCGAGTAGGGCATGACGACGGTGACCGGCTGGGTGCCCGGCCAGGATTGCGCGCGGGCCAGGGGAGGCAGGAGGGCAGGCAGCAGGGCGGGCGCGGCCAGGATGGCACGGCGGGTGGGCATGGGCGTGGCCTCCGGATGTCGTTGGCGGCAGGCTGGCACGCCGGGCGCGCGCAGGGCCAGCGGAACAAGCGGGCGGCGTGATGGCGAGGGCCTCGCCGGAAGGCGGTATCATGATACCGTACGCACGAAGCCTTGACGCGCCGCCGCGCGGCGGGCATATGCGCCGCAGCAATTCCTGCTTTCCAAGGTTTTCCCATGCTCAGCACCCAGACCCGCTCGGTGAAGCCGGCGGAGGTCCAGAAGAACTGGTGGGTCATCGACGCCGAGGGCCTCGTGCTCGGGCGCCTGGCCTCCCTCGTCGCGAACCGCCTGCGCGGCAAGCACAAGGCCAGCTTCACCCCGCACGTGGACTGCGGCGACCACGTCGTCATCGTCAACGCCGACAAGGTCCGCCTGACCGGCAACAAGATGACGAGCAACGTCTTCTACTACCACACCGGCTATCCCGGCGGCATCAAGGGCCAGACGGCCAAGTTCCGCCTGGAAGGCCGCTTCCCCGCCCGCGTGGTGGAGAAGGCGGTGGAGCGCATGATCACCCGCGGCCCGCTGGGGCGGAAGCAGATGAAGAACCTGCACGTCTATGCGGGCGGCGAGCACCCGCATGCCGGGCAGAACCCGCAGGCGCTCGACGTCGCCGCGATGAACCGCAAGAACAAGGTTGGCTGAGACCATGAGCGAGCAGACCACCGCCACGTCGCTGGCCGACCTGAAGAACCTGGTGCAGGGCACCCCCGCCGCCACCGGCGAGGGCGCCGCCCCCGCGCGCGAGCCCAAGCGCGACGCCCAGGGCCGCGCCTACGCCACCGGCTCCCGCAAGGAGAGCGTGGCGCGCGTGTGGATCAAGCCCGGCAAGGGCACCATCACCATCAACGAGAAGCCGCAGGGCAAGTACTTCGCCCGCCCGGTGCTTCGGATGCTGATCGCCCAGCCCTTCCTGGTGGCCGACCGCTACCAGCAGTTCGACGTCATCGCCACCGTGACCGGCGGCGGGCTGTCGGGCCAGGCGGGCGCGGTGCGCCACGGCATCTCCCGCGCGCTGTGCAACTATGAGCCGGACCTGCGCGCCATCCTGAAGAAGGCCGGTTTCCTGACGCGCGACCCGCGTGCGGTCGAGCGCAAGAAGTACGGCAAGATGAAGGCGCGACGTTCCTTCCAGTTCTCCAAGCGCTGACGCCTGGGGACCGGGCGGCCGCGCCCGGTTCATCCAGGACCGAGACATCAGGGGGCAGGTTCCGCGAGGGACCTGCCCCTTTTCCGTTTCCACCCCCTGCCGCGGCGGAACCACGCCCTGGCCGATTCCAGCCAGGACGATCCGGCGCTAACGTGAGGCCATCATGAGCAAGATCCCCTCCATCTTCATCGACGGCGAGAGCGGCACCACGGGGCTGCAGATCCGCGCCCGCCTGGGCAACCACCCGGGCGTCCGCCTGGTCTCCATCGCGGAGGAGCGGCGCAAGGACCCCGCGGCCAAGCGCGCGCTGATGGAGGAGGTGGACGCCGTGGTGCTCTGCCTGCCCGATGCCGGCGCCAAGGAGGTGGCGGCGATGGCGGCGCAGATGGGCGACAGGGCGCCCAAGCTGCTCGACGCGTCCACCGCGCACCGGGTGGACCCGCAATGGGTGTTCGGCTTCCCCGAGCTGACGCCCGGCCATGCCGAGCGCATCGCCGCGGCGCCGCGGGTGGCCAACCCCGGCTGCTACCCCACCGGCGGCATCGCCCTGCTGCGCCCGCTGGTGGATGCCGGCGTGCTGCCGCCGGACTTCCCCGTCACGGTCAATGCCGTGTCCGGCTACACCGGCGGCGGCAAGGCGATGATCGCGGAGTTCGACGCCGGCACCGCGGCGCCGTTCTTCCTCTACGGCCTGGGGCTGGAGCACAAGCACGTGCCGGAGCTGCAGCTGTATTCCGGGCTGACGCGGCGGCCGCTCTTCGTGCCCTCGGTGGGCCGCTTCGCCCAGGGGATGCTGGTCTCGGTGCCGCTGCACCTGGACGCCCTGCCGGGCCGCCCGGCCCCCGCCGACCTGGAGGCGGTGCTGCGCGAGCGCTACGCCGGCTCCGGCTGGGTGAAGGTCATGCCGGCGGACGGCGCGCAGCGCCTGGGCGCGGAGGAGGTGAACGGCTCCAACTGGCTGGAGCTGCGGGTGTTCGGCCACGCCGCCCACCGCCAGGCGGTGCTGGTGGCCCGGCTGGACAACCTGGGCAAGGGCGCCTCGGGCGCGGCGGTGCAGAACCTCGGCCTGATGCTGGGGGTGGACGTCGCCGCCGCCCTGCCGCTGGCCGCATGAGCCTGCTGCCCTTCGAGGGCCGGCGCCCCGTGCTGCACCCCACCGCCTGGGTCGCGCCCAACGCGGTGGTGGTGGGGGATGTGGAGCTGGGGGAGGGGGCGTCGGTCTGGTACGGCTGCGTGCTGCGCGGGGACACCAACTTCATCCGCGTCGGCGCGCGCTCCAACCTGCAGGACGGCACCATCGTCCACGTCAACCGGATGAAGGAGGCGGCGCTGATCGGCGCCGACGTGACGGTGGGGCACGCCGCCATCATCCACGCCTGCACGCTGGAGGACGGCGCCTTCATCGGCATGGGCGCCACCGTGCTGGACGGCGCGGTGGTCGGGCAGGGGGCCATGCTGGGGGCGGGCGCCCTGCTGCCGCCCGGCAAGCGGGTGCCGCCGGGCGAGCTGTGGGTCGGCAGCCCCGCGCGCTTCCTGCGCGTGCTGTCGGCGCCGGAGCGCGAGGGGCTGGCGGCGACCACGGCGCATTATGTCGAACTGGCCATGCGGCACCGCACGTCCCTGGCCTGACCGCGGCGGGGGTTCATGCGTTAGGGTGGGACCATGCGCCCCTTCCCGATGCTCCCCCTGCTGCTCCTGCTGGGTTGCGGCGCGCCGCTGCCGCCCTTCGCCACGCTGCCGCCGGCCTTCAACACGGCGGGCGACCCGTTGCGCGGCGCGGTGCTGCTGAGCGCCTTCGCCTTCAACCAGCCCGCCCAGGCAACGCCCGCCGCCCGGCTGCGCGCCCACGCCATGCTGGAATGGATGGCCGCCGATTTCCGCTGGAACCCGCGCTGGAGCGAGTTCACCCCGGTGCTGGGCCAGCAGCTCGACGCCGCGCGGGCGGAGCAGCGGGCCGCGCTGGGCATGGCGCCCGGCCTGTCGCCGCAGGCGGCGGTGGACGCGCTGTTCGCCGCGGCGTGGGCGGTGGAGACCGGGGCGGCGCCGCCGGTCCAGCCCGACGCCTTTCCGCAGCGTGACCGTTTCCTGGCTGCGATTGTCACCCCGCCGGCCTTGCCAGTGGCGGCGGGTGCCGTCAGCTTGGCGGAAGCCGAGCTGCGCCGCATCGACACCTCCGGACGCTTCAACGGGGATGGCGGCAGCGGCGGCGCCCATCCGTGAAAGACCTCGACGTGACCCGCAAGCTCCTTCTCGCCCTTCCCATCCTCCTCGGCGCCTGCGCCGCGCTGCCGGCGCTGCAACCCGTGGGCGAGAGCGCGTCCCTGCCGCGCGACGCCGTGATCGGCGCCGGCGACCCGACGCGCGCCGCCGCGCTGTCGGTCGGCACCGCCTTCACCACGCGCTCGGTGCTGGTGGGCACGCCGGCGCAGCAGGCGCGGGTGATCGGCAACATGGAGTACCTGGCGGTCAACACCGCCAGCCCGATGCTGGAGGCCGCGCCGCCCACCCTGCGCCCGCAGATGCGCGCCGCCCGCGCCGAGTGGCGCCAAGCGCTGGGCATCCCGGCCGAGGCGCCGGCGCAGCAGGTGATCGACCAGCTCTACGCCGCCGCCCGCGCGCTGGATTCCGGCATGCAGCCGCCGATCAGCCTGGCGGCGCTGGAGGCGCGGCCGGCGCTGCCCAACACCGCCGCCGCGGCGCAGACCGCCGCCCTGGCGGTGCAGCAGCGCGACCGCACGGAGCGCGCCCCGCGATGAGGCGCCGCCCGCTCCTTCTGCTGCCGCTGGCGGCGCTCATGGGCTGCGAGGCGCTGCCGCCCGCGGAATCCGCGCGCCTGCCGCCGAACGGCGTGGAAGGGGCGGGCGACCCGACGCGGGCCGCCGTCGCGCGGTCCTCATTCTTCTTCGCGCGCCAGCCGCCGACCGACGACCTGCGCGCGGTGGCCCGCGCCATCGCCGACATGGAGTTCCTGGCCGCCAGCCTGCCGACCGACCCGCGCTATTCCGGCGACCCGCTGCTGCCGGTGCGGCTGCGCCAGGCGCGGCAGGAATGGCGGCTGGCGCTGGGCGTGCCGATGGAGGTGCCGGCGCAGGCCATGGTGGACCGGCTGTGGCGCATCCACCAGGGCGCGCCCGACCCGGAGATGGCGGCGCGCCTGCTGGCGCTTCCCGCGCTGCCCCGCACGCGCGAGGCCGCGACCGCCGCGGCGCGGGCGCAGGACCAGCCCTCCGGCCCCCGCCTGTTCGGCCGCCCGTGGTGAGGCGCGCCCTGCTGCTGGCGCTGGCCCTGGCGGGCTGCGCCGAGATGCGCACCCCCGCGCCGCCCCCGGCCGACCCGGCGCTGACCGGCGGCGTCGCGCCCTTCCCGGGCCCCGCCGTCGCCGCCCTGGCGCTGCGCGACTTCGACCGCGCCGGCGCGGCGCTGGAAGGCCGGCCGGCGGCGGCGGCGCTGGCGGCGGCGCGGCTGGAATGGCTGGCCCTGGCGCTGGGCCCGGCGGGCGAGCTGGCCGCCATGCCCGATTCCGTGCGCTTCGCCATGGCCCGCGCGCTGGAAGAGGTGCGCGCCGCCCTGGCCATCCACCCCGCTTCCGGCGGCACCCCGGCCATCGCCGCCCTGCTGGAGGCGTCGCGCCGGCTGGAGCGCGGCGAGGAGCCCGCCCTGGGCCCGCCGGTGTTCCGCGACGTCCAGCCGAATGCGCGCCAGCGGCTGGAGCAGCCCGGCCCCCTGCCCAATGCCGCGCTGGTGACCGGCGGCATCGTGGAGGAGCTGGGCCGCGGCCGGCGCGAGGCCGACGTGGGCATCCGCCCCTGACCGTCCTGGTCAGGCGAACAGCATCGCGTCCGTCGCCTGCTGCACCGTCACGCCGAACAGGTTGATGGTGCCCTGCGCGGTGACCAGCTGCACCGCCGCGCCCAGGTCGTTCACCGTCACCTGCGCCGCCGACGTGACCCCGGAGCCGACGAAGCTGACGCGGAACAGCGCTCCGTCCAGGAAGAAGGCGTTGTCCGTGCCGAAGTTGGGCGCGTTCAGCCAAATGACGTCCGCCCCGCCATTGGCGGCGTAGACGTCATCCCCCGCGCCGCCGACCAGCGTGTCGCCCAGCGCGGTGGACAGCAGCGTGTCGTCGCCCGCCCCGCCATCCAGCGTGGAGGCCGCGCCGCCATTGGCGTAGAGCACCTGCGTCCCGCTTCCGGCCGACAGGCGCGTGGCGGTGCCGATGAGTTGCGCGATCTCGACATGGGCCGAGACGGTCCAGCCATTCGCCTCCACGAAGGCGGTGTCCGTGCCGTCGCCCGGCAGCGCGCCTTCCACCACCACGTCCGCGGCGTCGGAAATCAGGTAGAGGTCGTCGCCGGTGCCGCCGTCCAGGGTGTCGCCGCCGCCGCGGCCCAGCAGCGAATCATTGCCGCCCCCGCCGGACAGCGTGTCGGACAGCGCGCCGCCATAGATGCTGTCATTGCCCGCGCCGCCGGTCAGGGTGCTGGCATTGGCGCCGAAATTCGCCATGGCCACGCCGGTGCCGCCGGTGGCGGTGGCGGCGCGCCCGGCGCCGGTCAGCAGCACGTATTCGATGCCCGGGCCGAAGCTCCAGTTGGCGGCGGTGTCCACCACCGCGAGGTCGGTGCCGCCGGCGTCGAAGGTTTCGTCGTAGACGGTGGCGGCGTGCACCACCAGCACCACGTCGTCGCCGGTGCCACCGTAGATGATGTCGGCCCCGCCATTGCCCAGCACCTGGTCGTTGCCGGCGCCGCCCATCAGCACGTCGGCGGCGGTGGAGCCCAGCAGCACGTCGTCGCCCGCCCCGGCCGCGATGTTGGAGGACAGGGTGGCGTTGGCGTAGATGACCTCCCCGGTGCCGCCGCCGAGCACGCGCGTGGCGGTGCCTTGCAACGCGATGACCTCCAGCCCGTCGAAGGCCTGCCAGTCGTCGGTGAAGACCAGGGCGGAATCGCTGCCGCCGGCCTCGAAGCCGTGCTGCCCGGCGTCGCGGATCGCATAGAGGTCGTCGCCCAGGCCGCCCAGCATCTCGTCGGCGCCGCTGCCGCCGTCCAGCTGGTCGTTGCCGTCGCCGCCCAGCAGGGTGTCCACCGCGGTGCCGCCCAGCAGGGCGTCGTTGCCGTCGCCGCCTTCCAGCGTGTCGCCGCCCTCGCCGCCGGCCACCACGTCGTCGCCGCGGCCGCCGCGCAGCCAGTTGGACTGGCCGTCGCCCAGCAGCGTGTCGTTGAAGGCCGAGCCCAGCGCGTGACGGATGAGCACCAGGGTGTCGGTGTCGCCCCAGCCATCGGTGGCGCTGCCGGTGCCCAGGTTGACGGCCACGGCGCCCGGGTCGTTCTCGTAGCGCGCCACGGTGGAGGAGGCCGCCGCCTGCAGCACGTCCGCGCCGCGCCCGCCGGCCAGGGAGGAAAAGGCGCCGGGTGCGTCGGTGCCCACCAGCAGGTCGGCGAAGGCGGTGCCGTTGGCGTTCTCGATGTTCACCACGCGGTCGGCGGTGCCCCAGGAATCCACCGCGGTGTTGGCCGCCAGCGTCACGCCGGCCACCACCTGCTGCACACCGGACAGGTTCACCCGCACGCCCTGGGCCGGGGCGGGGGCGCCGGCGGTGAAGTCGTCGGTGATGAGCAGGTCGGTGCCGCCGCCGCCATCCATGGTGTCCACGCCGCGGCCGCCGAAGAACTGCTCGTTCGCCGCGCTGCCGGCGAAGGTGTCGTCGCCGTCGCCGCCGGCCACCGCCTCCATGCCGGAGATGGTGTCGGTGGCGGTGCGCACGCCGGAGGAATCGAAGCGCTCGGCGCTGCCGTTGGCAAAGTCCAGCACCAGCTTGAAGCCGCCCTGGAAGCGGTAGGTGTCGAAGCCGCCGCCGCCGACGAGCGACTTGGAGCCGAGGTTGTTGACCAGCTCGAAGGTCTCGTTGCGGGCGCTGCCGGTCACGATGTCGTTGAAGGAGGACAGGCGCAGCCGCACCACGTTGGTCAGCTGGTCGGTGCCCGAGAGCCCGTCCTGCACCACGCCGGTCGCCAGGTCGGCGACGATGCCGGTGGCGGCGTCGGTGTAGTCCACCGCCACCCGGCCGTTGCCGTTGGTGTTGATCGTGTCGTTGCCGGCGCCGGGGCGGAAGCGCAGCGTCCAGATGCTGGTGCCGGTGGCGGGGGCGACGTAGCTGTCGTCGAAGGCGGTGCCGAGGACGTCGGTGATGAAGGACAGCGTGTCGGTGCCCGCGCCGTCCTTCACCACCGTGGCGGCCGTCATGGTGGAATAGGCGACCGCGATGCCGCCCGGCAGGGACGCGGTGTTGCCGCGATAGTCCACCACGCGGCGCTCGGTGCCGTCGGCGGCGTAGCTGTCGTCGCCCAGGCTGCCGACGAAGTTGCCGGTGACGCTGCCGGCGCTCATCACGTCGTTGAAGGAGGAGCCGAGGACGTGGCGGATGCCGTGCAGCGTGTCGGTGTCGCCCCAGCCATCGGTGGCGCGGTTCAGCGCCAGGTCCACGCTGACGCCGGCCACGTGCCCGGAATAGGACGCCACGGTGAAGTCGTTGGCGGACACCGCCCACAGATCATCCGCGCCCCGCCAGCCGTTGACGTAGGAGTAGTTGCTGGTGGAGCCGGTGCCGACCAGCACGTCGCCGAGGCTGGTGCCGACAGCGTTGGTGATGCCCCCCGAGAATGTGTCCGTGCCGCCGAAGCCGTCCAGCCCGGTGCGCGCGGCGATGCCCGCCACGACGCCCCCGCTGAGGTTGACCTGCACGCCGGTGGCGGGTTCCGGCACGCCGCTGTAGGAGTAGTAGACGGTGGCGAAGGCGGTGGGGCCGGCCTCGAACCGGTCGTCGCCGGCGCCGCCGTAGAAGCTGTCATTGCCGCCATTGCCAAAGAAGGTGTTGGCCCCGCCATCGCCCCAGAAGCGGTCTGGGCGGGTGGTGCCGACCGCGTCCTCGATGCCGGACAGCGTGTCCACGTTGCCCCACTGGTCGCGCGCCGTGCCGGCGGCCAGGGTCACGGTGCCGGAGATGACGGTGACGCCGCCCAGGTTCACGAAGGCGCCCAGGCTGGGCGCCACCCCGGCATCGTCCAGCGTGCCGGCGTAGCTGGCGCGGTCGCGCCCGGCGCCGCCTTCCAGCACGTCGGCGCCGCGGCCGCCATCCAGGGTGTCGTTCCCGGCCTCGCCATCCAGGATGTCGCTGCCGTTGCCGCCGAACAGCTGGTCGTTGCCGCCGCCCGCCGCCAGGGTGTCGTTGCCCTGGCGCCCGGTGATGACGTCGTTGCCGGCGGTGGCCGGGCCGCCGGTGACGCCGCCGGTGACGCCCAGGGTGGAGACGACGTCGTCGCCCGCCGTGCCGTTGATGGTGCTGCCTGACATGCCGTGCTCTCCGCGCCGACACACCCCGGGCGGGAGCATTGACCGCCCGTTAAGCCTGGGCAAGCGAAATCCGGCCGGGGTTCAGCCGGGCAGCGCGGCCCCGCCGGCCAGCACCGCGGCGGCCAGCGGCGCCCAGCCCGTGCCCGCGTGCAGCACCAGGGGCGGCAGCACCCGGTCCGGCCCGCGCCCGGCCTTCACGCCGCGCAGCAGCACCCGCTTAGCCGGCTCGCCCTCGCGCGGCGCCACCGGCAGCAGCGCCAGCGCGCCGAAGCCGGACTGGCGCAGCAGGGCGGCGGCCTCGCCCCAGCGGGCGGCGGGCAGCACCAGGCTGGCGGTGCCGCGCGGCACCACGGCGCGGCCCAGCGCGGCGGTCCAGTCGGCCAGGGCGGCGGCCTCGTGCGCCGCCTGCCGCCGCGCCGGGTCGGGCGAGGCGGTGCCGGCGGGCCAGTAGGGCGGGTTGGCCAGCCCGTGGCGCACGCGCGGCAGCGGGGCGCCGCGCAGGTCGGCCGCCAGCACCGAGGCCGCCACGCCGTTCAGCGCGGCGTTGCGTTGCGCCAGCGCGGCCAGGGCGGGGTCCTGCTCGATGGCGGCGACGCGCAGGCCGGGCACGCGCGCGGCCAAGCACAGGAAGGCGGCGCCGGAGCCGCAGCCCAGCTCCAGCACCGCCTCGCCGGGGCGGGCGGGCACGAAGGCGGCCAGCAGCACCGGGTCCAGCGCCGCGCGGAAGCCGCGGCGCGGCTGGCGCAGGCGCACCGCGCCGCCCAGCAGCCCGTCCTCCGTCTCCTCATCCATCGGCGTCGGCGAGGATGCGGCGGGCGCGGGCGGCGTCGGCCTCCGCCACCGCCAGCCGGGCCGGCACCACGCCCAGCCCCAGCGCGGCGGTGTTGGCGTCGAGCAGCACGGCGGCGATGCCGGCATCGGCCAGCACCGCGCGCAGGAACAGCAGGCGCACCGCGTCAAGCCCCTCGGCCACCACCTGCATCGCGCGAAACCCCTTGATTCGGCTTGCCTTGCGGCGCCCTGTCCCCGCGCCTAGATTGCGCCCGCGATGCAGGGCGGACAAGGCGCGACGTGACCCCGGTGAAGGACAAGGATGCGCTGTCGCGCCTGCAGGACCTGCTGGCCGACGACCTGGCGGCGACCAACCGCGCCATCGTCGAGCGCATGCATTCCCCCGTGGCGCTCATCCCGCAGCTGGCGGCGCACATCGTCGCCGCGGGCGGCAAGCGCATCCGCCCGCTGCTGACGCTGGCCGCCGCGCGGCTGTGCGGCTATGAGGGGCGGCGCCACGTGGCGTTGGCCGCCTGCGTGGAGTTCATCCACACCGCCACCCTGCTGCACGACGACGTGGTGGACGAGAGCGGGATGCGCCGCGGGCAGGCCAGCGCCAACGCGCTGTGGGGCAACAACGCCTCCGTCCTGGTGGGCGACTTCCTGTTCGCGCGCGCCTTCCAGCTGATGACGGAGGACGGCTCGCTGGAGGTGCTGCGCATCCTGTCCGCCGCCTCGGCCACCATCTCGGAAGGGGAGGTGCTGCAGCTGGTGACGCAGAACGACCTGTCCACCACCGAGGCGCAGTACCTGGAGGTCATCGAGGGCAAGACGGCGGCGCTGTTCGCCGCGGCCACGCGCATCGGCGCCGTGGTGGCCGGGCGGCCGGCGCGCGAGGCGGAGGCGCTGGACGCCTACGGCCGCAACCTGGGCATCGCCTTCCAGCTGGTGGACGACGCGCTGGACTACGCGGCCGAGCAGGCGGCGCTGGGCAAGGTGGTGGGCGACGACTTCCGCGAGGGCAAGATCACCCTGCCGGTGCTGGTGGCCTTCCATGCCGGCGACGCCGCCGAGCGGGAGTTCTGGCGCCGCACGCTGGAGGGGCGCGAGCAGGCCGAGGCCGACCTGGGCCGCGCGCAGGGGCTGATCGCCCGCCACGACGGCATCGGCGAGACCATCCGCCGCGCCGAGCGCTACGGCGCCGCCGCCCTTTCCGCGCTGGAAGGCTTCCCGGAGGGCGAGTTCCGCCGCGCCATGGCCGAGGTGGTGGAGTTCTGCATCAACCGCGGCCGCTGAGGGCTCAGCGCCGCCGCATCGCCCGCGTCAGCGCCGCCACCGGCAGCAGCCCCGCCAGCACGATCAGCAGGGCGGAGGTGCTGGCCTCGGCCAGGCGCTCGTCGCTGGCCAGGTTGTAGACGCGCACCGCCAGGGTGTCGAAGTCGAAGGGGCGCACGATCAGCGTCGCCGGCAGCTCCTTCATGGTGTCCACGAAGACCAGGATGCCGGCGGTGAGCAGCGCGCCGCGGGCCAGCGGCAGCTCCACCCGCCGCACCGCCTCGCCCGGGCTGGCGCCGAGCGAGCGCGCCGCCATCCCCAGCGAGGGCTTGAGGCGGGACAGGCCGGATTCGACGGCCGAGAGCGCCACGCCGAGGAAGCGCACCAGGTAGGCGAAGACCAGCGCCGCCAGGGTGCCCGACAGCAGCAGGCCGGTGGAGACGCCGAACTGCGCGCGCGCCAGCCGGTCCAGCGCGTTGTCGAACACGCCGAAGGGCACCAGCACCCCCACCGCGATGACCGAGCCCGGGATGGCGTAGCCCAGCCCGGCCGCGCGCTTGGCCCAGCCCGCCGCGCGCCCCGGCCGCAGCCGGGCCGACCACGCCAGCCAGGCCGCGATGGCCACGGCGAGGGCGGCGGTGAGCCCGGCCAGGGTCAGCGAGTTCCACAGGAAGGGCAGGAAGCGCGCGGCGGCCAGCGGGTCGCCGGCCTCGTTCAGCAGGCTCAGCAGGGCGCCGGCGGGCACGGCGAAGCCCAGCACCACCGGGGTGAAGCACAGCAGCCCCGCCAGCGCCGCCTTGGCGCCGCGCAGCCGCACCGGCTGGAACGGGGCGTGGCGCGTCGTCATCGGGTGGAAGCGCCGCCCGCCGCGCGAGACGTGCTCCAGCGCCAGCAGCAGCGCCACGCACAGCAGCAGCGCGGCGGCGAGCTGGGAGGCGGCGCCGCGGTCGGACATGCCGAACCACGCCTCGTAGATGCCGGTGGTGAAGGTGCGGATGCCGAAGTGCTGCACCGTGCCGAAATCGGCCAGCGTCTCCATCAGCACCAGCCCGCCGCCGGCCACCAGGGCCGGGCGGGCCAGCGGCAGCGCCACGTGCAGGAAGGTGCGCGACAGCGAGTGGCCCAGCGTGCGCGACACCTCGACCAGGCAGGTGCTCTGCTGCAGGAAGGCGGCGCGGCACAGCAGGTAGACGTAGGGATACAGCACCATGGCCAGCACCAGCGCCGCGCCGGGCAGGGAGCGCATCTCGGGGAACCAGTAATCGCCCCAGGCCCAGCCGGTGAGGCCGCGCAGCGCCACCTGCACCGGGCCGGAGACATCCAGCAGCCAGGTCCAGGCATAGCCGGCCACGTAGGCGGGCATGGCCAGCGGCAGCAGCAGCAAAACCTCCAGCCCGTCGCGGCCGGGGAAGCGGCAGGCGGTGACGATCCAGGCGGACACGGCCCCGGCGCTGCCGGCCATCAGCACCACCAGGGCGCCCAGCAGGGCGGTGTTGCCCAGCATCTCCGGCAGGAAGGTGCGCCAGATGTGGCCCCACACGGCGCCGGCCGGCACGGCGGCGGCCGCCAGCACCGCCAGGATGGGCAGGGCCAGCAGCAGCGCCGCCAGCAGCGGCAGCAGCGGGCGGCGCGGGGCCGCCAGGGGACGCAGGGTGGCGCTCACCGGATGTTCTTGCGAGGCGTTCTCATCTTCGCCTCGCGGTATAGGGCCTCAGGGGCGGCCCTTCCAGTCCTTCAGCGCGATGCGCGGCACCTCGGTGCGGGTGTCGTTCAGCATGTACCAGCCGCGGCCGTGCATGCGGCCCACCAGGTCCAGCTTCGGGGTGTCCACGTAGCGCTTCTCTACGTCCAGCATCGCGTCGTCGGCGATGTGCATGGCCAGCACCTTGCCCAGCACCACCGTGTGGTGGCCGACGGGGATGAGCTGGAAGGTCTCGCACTCCAGCGCCACCGGGCTCTCGGCGATGCGCGGGGGCTTCACCTTGTGGCTGGGCAGGGTGGACAGCCCGGCCTCCGCCAGCTCGTCCACCTCGGGCGGGAAGTCGATGGCGGTGACGTTCATCGCCTGCAGGTTGGCGCGCGAGACGAGGTTGACCACGAACTGGCCGGTGGCGCGGATGTTGGACAGCGTGTCCTTGCCGGCCCCGCCCGGGCGCGGCCCGACGCCGATGGCGACCACCACGGGGTCGTCCGTCAGGGCGTTGAAGAAGGAATAGGGCGCGGCGTTCAGCACGCCCTCGGCGTCCTGGCTGACCACCCAGGCCACCGGGCGCGGCACCACGGTGGAGACGACCAGCTTGTAGCGGTCGGCGACGGGCAGGGTCTCGAAATCGAACAGCATGCGCGGGCATCCCCCTTCGGTGGCAACCCCGGCGGCTATGCGCCAGGGGCCCGGACCTGTCGAGGGCTTCACCTGCCCTTAAGACCGGAAACGCAACATGCGGCGCCGAACACCCCTCGCTGGAGCCTGCAACATGCGATTCCTCCGAAATCTGTCAGTGGCGAAAAAGCTTGCGCTGAGCGCCGCACTGGCGATGACGCTCCTGGCCGGGCTGGTGGTGCTGGTGATGCAGCAGGGCCGCGTCGCCGCCGCCGCGCAGGAGGGGGAAAGGGCCGCGGTCGCCGCCCGCGCGCAGGCGCGCAGCGTCGCGATGCACGTGCTGGCGGCCAACAACGCCTGGCGCGGCCTGCTGATCGCGCAGGATGGCGAGGGCATCGCGCGGGAGGGGGCGGGCGTCGAGTCGGACCTCGCCGCGGCGCGGGAGGCGCAGCGGCGCGCGCTGGCCGCGGCCGCCCCGGCGATGCACCCCCTGCTGGAGGCGGTGGGCACCCAGCTCGCCGCGCTGCGCGAGACCTACGCCACCGGCCGGGACCTGCGGCTGGAGATGGTGCAGCGCCGCGACCGGGACTTCTTCCCCGCCTTCGCCCCCTTCGACCAGGCGCTGGAAGCGGCCTCGGCCAACCTGCAGTTCGCCATGAGCGGCGAGGCGCGCGACGAGGTGCGCGACATCCTCAACACCTTCACCGCCACGGTGAACGACACCCGGATGAGCGTGCAGCGCTACCTCACCTCCGGCGACCAGGCGGCCGCGGCGCGGGTGCGGCGGGCGGCGGCGCAGAGCCGCGTGCATGCGCGCCGGCTGGCTGCGGCGGCCAATCCCGGCGTGCAGCCCGACATGCGCCGGCTGGGCGAGGCGGCGGAGGAGATCTCCCGCGCCGCCGAGGCGCTGCTGACGCTGAACCAGCGCATCAACGAGCTGCGCACCGGCACGGTGACCGAGCAGCGCGAGCGCATCCTCCGGCTGGTGGAGGAGGCGACGGGCGCCCTGTCCGCCGCCGCCGAGGAACGCGCCGGGGAGGCGAGCGCGGCCATGGCGGCCTCCGTCAACTCGGTGTGGATGATCGGGCTGGTGGTGGCGGTGATCCTGCTCGCTTCCTCCTGGCTGACCTCGCGCGCCATCGGCGCGCCGCTGGGCCGCCTGGCCGCGGCGGTGCGCCGCATCGCGGCGGGCGAGACCGCGGAGCAGGTGGGCGACCGCGACCGCGCGGACGAGATCGGGCAGATCGCCGGGGCGCTGGAGGATCTGCGCGGCATCGTCGCCCAGGCCTTCGCCCAGGGCCAGATGATCGAGCAGATGACGGTGGGCGTGACCATGAGCCAGCCGCGCGACGAGTTCGTGCTGAGCTACGCCAACGCCAGCGCCCGCGCCCTGCTTGGCGAGGACGCGGCCGGCCGCGGCCTGGACGCGCTGCCGGCCGCCCTGGCGCCGCTGCGCGCCGTCCTGGCCGACCCTGCCCGCCTGCCGCACAAGACGCGCGTCACCCTGGGGGGCGAGGTGGTGGACATCCAGGCCAGCGCCATCCTGGACAAGCAGGGCGCCTATGTCGGCCCGATGCTGAGCTGGAACCTGGTGACCGCCCAGGCCCGGCTGGCCGACCAGTTCGAGAGCGAGGTGGGCGGCGTGATCGGCCGCGTCGCCGCCGCCGCCGAGCAGATGCAGGGCAGCGCGCGGGCGCTGTCGGGCGCCGCCGAGACCTCGGGCCGCGAGGCCGACGCGGTGGCCGAGGTGTCCGGCCGCGCCGGGGCGGACGTGCAGGCAGTGGCCGCCAGCGCGGAGCAACTGGCGGCGAGCGTGGCGGAGATCACCCGCCAGGTGGCCGAGGGCGCGGAGGTGGCGCGCGCCGCTGCCGCCGAGGCCCAGGCCACCGACGGCACCGTGCAGGGGCTCGCCCAGGCCGCGTCCAAGATCGGCGACGTGGTGCGCCTGATCAGCGACATCGCCGGGCAGACCAACCTGCTGGCGCTGAACGCCACCATCGAGGCGGCGCGGGCGGGCGAGGCCGGCAAGGGCTTCGCGGTGGTGGCAAGCGAGGTGAAGAACCTCGCCGCGCAGACCGCCAAGGCCACGGAGGAGATCGCCGGGCAGATCGGCGGCATCCAGGGCACCACGCAGGAGGCGGTGGCGGCGCTGCGCTCCATCTCCGGCACCATCGAGCGCATGAACGAGGTCACGGCCGCCATCGCCGCCGCGGTGGAGGAGCAGGGCGCCGCGACGCGGGAGATCGCCCGCGCCGCCTCCCTGGTCGCGGAGGGCACGGGCACCGTGGCCCGGCGCATCGAGGACGTGCGCTCCGCCTCGGCCGAGACCGGCCGGGCGGCGGGCGAGATGCTGGGCGCCTCTGAGGACCTGTCGGGCCAGGCCGCCCTGCTCCGCAGCCAGAGCGAGGGCTTCCTGCGGCAGGTGCGCGCTTCCTAGCGCACCTCGTGCGGGGCGGGGCTGCCCTTCAGCAGCACCGCCTCCAGGTTCTCCAGCGCGCGCATGCCCATGGCGTGGCGCGTCTCGATGGTGGCGCTGCCCAGGTGCGGCAGCAGCGCCACGTTGGGCAGGTCGAGGTAGCCGGGGAACACCTTGGGCTCGCCGTCGTACACGTCCAGCCCGGCGGCGCGGATGTGGCCCGAGGCCAGCGCCGCCGCCAGCGCCGCGTCGTCCACGCTGGGGCCGCGGCCGGTGTTCACCACCAGCGCGCCGGGCTTCATCTTCGCCAGCCGTTCGGCGTTCAGCCACTTGGCGGTGCCGGCGCCGCCGGGCACGTGCATGGACAGCACGTCGATGGCGGCCAGGAAGCCGTCGTCGCTGTCGTGGAAGGTGGCGCCCTGCTCCAGCTCGGCCGGCAGCTTCTGGATGTCGCGGTAGTGGATCTCCATGCGGAAGCCGCGCGCCATCGCCGCCAGCTCTCGCCCGATGCGCCCGAAGCCGAGGATGCCGAGCTTCTTGCCCTCCAGCGTCACGCCCATCAGCTGGGTCGGTGCCCAGCCCTCCCACTGGCCGGCGCGCACCATGCGCTCGCCCTCGCCGGCGCGGCGGGCGGCCATCAGCATCAGCGTCATCGCGCATTCGGCGGTGGCGAAGCTCAGCACCTCCGGCGTGTTGCTGACGGTGATGCCGCGCGCGCGGGCGGCGGCGACGGCCACGTGGTCGGTGCCGACGCTGAAGGTGGCGATGGCCTTCACCGTGTCCGGCAGCGCGGCCACCGTCGCCTCGCCCATCGGGTCGCCGGCGGCGCAGAGGATGCCCTGCGCGCCGCAATCCGCCGCGCGGCGGGCGATGGCGGCGCCGTCGCGGAACCACGGGTCGTCGGCGCTGTTCAGCCGGGCGTCGAACAGGCGCGCGGCCTCGGCCTCGATCGCCTCGGGCAGCTTGCGGGTGACGAGCAGGATGGGTTTGGCCATGCGGGGACGTTCCTTGTCGGTCGCGCCGGTATACCGCGGGATGCCGGGGTTGCCAGCATGGGCCGCCGGCGACAGGCTGCGCGCCGACACGACATCGCGGGAGTTGATTCCATGGATCTGGGTCTGAAGGGGCGCCGCGCCCTGGTGATGGGCGCCTCGAAGGGGCTGGGCCGCGCGGTGGCCGAGGCGCTGGCGCGGGAAGGCGCCGCCCTGGTCATCTCCGGCCGCGACCAGGCGAGCCTGGACGCCGCCTGCGAGGCCCTGCGCGGCCTGGGCGCCGCCAGCGCCGCCGGCATCGTCGCCGACGTGGCGGAGGGCGCGCAGATGGATGCGCTGGCGGCCGGTGCCGCCGCCGCCATGGGCGGCGTGGACATCCTGGTGCAGAACCATGGCGGCCCGCCGCCCGGCCCGGCGCTGGAGGTGACGGAGGAGGCGCTGGCGACCTGGTTCCAGCGCATCGTCCTTTCGCCGGTCCGGGTCGCCAACGCGGTGCTGCCGGGCATGCGCGAACGCGGGTGGGGGCGCATCATCAACGTCGGCTCCTCCGGCATGGTGCAGCCGCTGCCGAACATGGTGCTGAGCAACACGCTGCGCGCCGCGCTGATGGGCTGGATGAAGACGCTGAGCGCCGAGGTGGCCGGGCAGGGCGTGACCTGCAACATCGTCGCGCCCGGCGCCATCCGCACCGACCGCAGCCTGGAGACGGCGGGCGGCATGGCCAAGCGCACCGGCCGCACGGTGGAGGAGGTGATCGCCGAGCGCAGCAAGACCATCCCCGCCGGCCGCTACGGCACGCCGGACGAGTACGGCCCGCTGGTGGCCTTCCTGTGCTCGGACCACGCGGCCTACATCACCGGCTCCATCCTGCGCGCGGACGGGGGCATGGTCCGCGGATGGTAGCCGACGCCCGGCTGGCCGCGGACATCGGCGGCACCTTCACCGACGTGGCGCTGGAGGCGACGGTGGCCGAGGACCACCGCGCCCGCTGGACCGCCAAGGTGCTGACCACCCCGCACGCGCCCGAGCGGGGCGTGCTGGAGGGCGTGCGCGCGGTGCTGGCCAAGGCCGGCCTCTCGCCCGGCGAGGTGGCGCTGATGATCCACGGCACCACCCTGGCGACCAACGCGCTGATCGAGCGCAAGGGCGCGCGCACCGCGCTGGTGACCACCGAGGGCTTCCGCGACGTGCTGGCCCTGGGCAACGAGAGCCGCTACGACCAGTACGACCTCAACATCTCCCTGCCAGAACCGCTGGTGCCGCGGCGCTGGCGGCTGCCGGTGCCCGAGCGGCTGGACAACACGGGGAAGGTGCTGAAGCCGCTGGACGAGGCGGCGCTGCGCGCGCTGGTGCCGGTGCTGGAGCGCGAGGGGATCGAGGCGGTGGCGGTGGGCTTCCTGCACGCCTTCGTGAACCCGGTGCATGAGCGCCGCGCCGCCGCCATCCTGGCCGAGGCGCTGCCCGGCGTGCCGGTCAGCCTGTCCTCCGAGGTGAGCCCGGAGATGCGGGAGTGGGAGCGCTTTTCCACCACCGTCGCCAACGCCTACGTGCAGCCGCTGATGGCGAGCTACCTGGGCCGGCTGGAGGCCGGGCTGCGCGAGATGGGCATGGCCGCGCCGCTGTTCCTGATGCTGTCGGGCGGCGGGCTGACCACGGTGGCCACCGCCGCGCGCTTCCCCATCCGGCTGGTGGAGAGCGGGCCGGCGGGCGGCGCCATCTTCTCGGCCCATGTGGCGCGGCAGCGCGGGTGGGAGAAGGTGCTGAGCTTCGACATGGGCGGCACCACCGCCAAGGTCTGCCTGATCGACGGCTTCGCGCCCCAGGCCAGCCGGACCTTCGAGGTCGCGCGGGTCGGACGCTTCCGCAAGGGCTCCGGCCTGCCGCTGCGCATCCCGGTGATCGAGATGGTGGAGATCGGCGCCGGCGGCGGCTCGATCGCGCATCTGGATGGCATGGGGCGCATCCAGGTGGGGCCGGAATCGGCGGGGGCGGACCCGGGGCCGGCCTGCTACGGCCGCGGCGGCGTGCGCCCGGCGGTGACCGACGCCAACCTGCTGCTGGGCCGCTACGACCCCGAAAGCTTCGCCGGCGGCGCGCTGCGCCTCGACGTGCCGGCCGCCGAGGGCGCGATGGCGCGCGCGGTGGGAGAGGGGCTGGGGCTGGAGCCCGGCATGGCGGCGCTGGGCGTGGTGGAGGTGGTGGACGAGAACATGGCCAACGCCGCGCGCGTGCATGCCATCGAGAGCGCCAAGTCCTACGAGGGGCGCGCCATCATCGCCTTCGGCGGCGGCGGGCCGGTGCATGGCTGCCGCGTGGCGGAGAAGATCGGCGTCACGCGCATCCTGGTGCCCAGCGGCGCCGGGGTGGGCAGCGCCATCGGCTTCCTGCGCGCGCCGGTGGCCTACGAGGTGGTGAAGAGCCTCTACACCCGCTTCGCGCGCTTCGACCTGGCGGGGGTGAACGCCCTGCTGGCGGCGATGAGCGCCGAGGCCGCGGGGGTGGTGGCGCAGGGCAGCTTCGGCGCGCCGACGACGGAGCAGCGCATCGCCTACATGCGCTACGTCGGCCAGGGGCACGAGATCGCGGTGGCGCTGCCGGCGCGGCCGCTGGAGGAGGCGGATGTGCGGGACATCCGCGCCGCCTATGACCGCGAATACGCCCGCTTCTACGACCGCCCGGTGCCGGGCAGCGACGTGGAGGTGCTGAGCTTCGCCGTCACCGTCGCCACGGTGGTGGAGGCGGCCGAGCCCGCGGCCGAGCCGCACGACTCCCCGGCGCCGCCGCCGCTGCGCACCCAGCGCGTGCGCGACACCGCGACCGGGCAGGTGGCCGGCTGGGCGGTGTATGACCGCGCGGCGATGCCGCCGGGCTGCCGGGTGGCGGGGCCGTGCATCGTGGCGGAGGCGGAGACGAGCACGCTGGTCGGGCCGGGGTGGTCCTGCCGGGTGGATGGGCTGGGATACCTGGAACTCACGGCGGACTTGAAATGATCGAGGCGCCCGGCGCTATGCTCCCCTCGCATCCGGCAGGAGGCGGGCATGGGCGTGCTGTTCACCATCCGGCGCCGAAGCGAGCAGGGCGTGGCGGGCGGTTCGGAGCAAAGCTCCGTCGAGGTCAACTGGCTGATGGCGCTGGTGATCCCGGTCATCCTGCTGCTCGCGAAGGGCGTAGTGGACGCGGGCGTGGACTACGCCAAGCGGCTCAACACGATGGAAATCGAATGCCACAAGCACATGATCGCCAATCCTGGAGCCCCGCCGCCCGTCTGCCGGTGAGCGCGTGATGGAGGCCCTCGACCTCATCCAGCGCCAGATCCAGTGGAACCGCCTGATCGCGGTGGTGGAGGAGCAGGCGCAGACCATGATCCGCACCGCCTTCAGCACCACGGTGCGCGAGGCGGGCGACCTGTCGGCCGGCATCTTCGACCTGCAGGGGCGGATGCTGGCCCAGGCGGTCACCGGCACCCCGGGCCACGTGAACTCCATGATGGAGAGCGTGGGCCACTTCCTGGCCAAGTTCCCGGCGGAGACGATGCAGCCGGGCGACCACTACATCACCAACGACCCCTGGCTGGGCACCGGCCACCTGCATGACCTGACGGTGGTGACGCCCGCCTTCCACGACGGGCGCATGGTGGGGCTGTTCGCCAACACCGCGCACATCATCGACATCGGCGGGCTGGGCATGGGGCCGGAAGGGCGCAGCGTGTTCGAGGAGGGGCTCTACATCCCCATCGTCAAGTGCTTCGACCGCGGCGCGCCGAACGAGACCTTCTTCGACTTCATCCGCGCCGGTTCCCGCACCCCGGTCGAGCTGGAGGGCGACATCTACAGCCTGTGCGCCTGCAACGACGCCGGCGCCCGCCGCCTGACCGAGATGATGGCCGAGTACCGCATGGAGGGGCTGGACGCCCTGGCCGGCTTCATCTTCGACGCCTCGCTGAAGGCGACGGTGGCGGAGATTGCGCGGCTGCCGCCCGGCACCCACCGAGCCGAGATCCGCTCGGACGGCTACGAGGCGCCGGTGACGCTGCAGGCGGCGCTGACCATCGCGCCCGACCACATCGCGGTGGATTTCGCGGGCACCTCGGGCCTGTCCACGCGCGGCATCAACGTGCCGGCCGCGTATTGCCGCGCCTATTCGGCCTTCGGCATCAAGTGCGTGGTGGCGCCGGAGATCCCCAACAACTGGGCGTCGCTGGCGCCCTTCCGCTTCGCCATCCCCGAGGGCTGCATCCTCAACGCCCCGCGGCCCTATCCGGTCAGCGTGCGGCACGTGGTGGGGCAGCTGCTGCCCGACCTGATGATGGGCTGCCTGGCCGGCGCGGTGCCGGAACGCGTGAACGCCGAGGGCGCCTCCGCCCTGTGGAACCCGCCGCTGCGCGGCGGCGCCCAGGTGTCCGGGCAGGCGGCGGAGGTGGAGGATTTCGAGGTCATCACCTTCAACTCCGGCGGCACCGGGGCGCGGCCGGGCAAGGACGGGCTGGACGGCATCGCCTTCCCCTCGGGCGTGCGCACCATGCCGGTGGAGGCGACGGAGAACGTCGCGCCGGTGATCTTCTGGCGCAAGGAGCTGCGGCCGGATTCCGGCGGGGCGGGGCGCACCCGCGGCGGCTTCGGGCAGGTGATGGAGATCGGCGCCAAGAACGACGCCGAGTTCGCGGTGAACGCCATCTTCGACCGCGTGGCCCACGCGCCCCGCGGCCGCTTCGGCGGCGGCGACGGCGCGGCGGGGGTGGTGACGCTGGATGACGGCACGCCGCTGCGCACCAAGGGCTTCCAGGTGGTGCCCAGGGGCCGCCGCCTGCTGCTGAAGCTGCCCGGCGGCGGCGGCATGGGCCCGCCTGCCGAGCGCGACCCGGCGCTGGTGGAGCGCGACGTGGCGGACGGGCTGCTGAGCGCCGGCGCGGCGGCGCGCGACTACGGGGGCTAGCCCGCGGCGGGCCGCCGCTTCAGCACGGCGGGGGCGCGCTGCCGTGCGACGGCGCCGCGCTCGTCAGGGGGCGGCGCGGGCGATGCCGCCCTGCTCCAGCACGAAGCGCGCGATCTCGGCCACGCCCTCGTCCTTCTTGAGGTTGGTGAAGATGAACGGGCGCGCGCCGCGCATCTTCCGGGCGTCGCGGTCCATCACCCCGAGGTCGGCGCCCACCAGCGGCGCCAAGTCGGTCTTGTTGATGACCAGCAGGTCCGAGCGGGTGATGCCCGGGCCGCCCTTGCGGGGAATCTTGTCCCCGGCGCTGACGTCGATGACGTAGATGGTCAGGTCCGCCAGCTCGGGGCTGAAGGTGGCGGCCAGGTTGTCGCCGCCGCTCTCGATGAACAGCACCTCCAGCGCCGGGAAGCGCTCGTTCATCTCGGCCACGGCCGCGAGGTTGATGGAGGCGTCCTCGCGGATGGCGGTGTGCGGGCAGCCGCCGGTCTCCACGCCCATGATGCGCTCGGGCGGCAGGCAGCCGGCGCGGGTGAGGAACTCCGCGTCCTCGCGCGTGTAGATGTCGTTGGTGATGGCGGCGATGTCGTGCCCGCCGGCCAGACGGCGGCACAGGCGCTCCAGCAGCGCGGTCTTGCCGGAGCCGACGGGGCCGCCGACGCCGACGCGGAAGGGGCCGTTGCCGGCGGGGGATGCGCTCATGAGCGGAACAGCCTCGTGTACTGGGTTTCGTGGGCCATGCTGAGCCAGTCGAGCACGGGGGTGGCGGTGCCGGCTTCCTCGGCCGGGGTGGCCAGGGCGTGGGCGATGGCGGCCTGCACGTCGGGCAGGAGGGCGGCAGTGGCGAGCTGCCCGTCGGTCTGGCCCAGCGGCACCAGCCGCACGCCGGCGGACACCAGGTTGGCGACGAAGCCCGACAGGAAGGCGAACAGCGCCGCGCGCAGCGGCAGGCCATGGAAGCCGGCGGCGGCGCCGAAGGCGGCGGCGTGGGCCAGCCGGCCGCGGTGCCGCGCCGCGAAGGCCGCGAAGCCGGGATGCGGCCAGGCGGCGGCGGTGATGGCGGCGAAGGAGCCGCCCTGTTGCAGCGATTCCAGCGCCAGCTCCGCCGTGCCGCGGAACGCGCCGGCAAGTTCCGCCGCGGCGTCCAGCGCCGGGGCGTCGCCCGCCGCCGCGGCGCGGTGGCAGGCCGCCAGCAGCGGGCCGTCCACCGCCCCCGCGCCGGCCGAGAGCGCGGCCCGGACGTGGCGCACCAGCCCCTCCCGGCCCGTGCACAGCCCGTGCTCCACCGCAGCCTCGATGCCGTGGCTGTAGGAGAAGCCGCCGACCGGGTAGGCGGGGGAGGTCCAGGCGAGCAGCCGGGCCAGCGCCGCGTCAGCGAGGGTGGTGATGGCCGTGCCCATGCGCGTGGTCGTGGTCGTGCGGATGGTCGTGCCCGTGTGCATGGTGGTGGCCGTGCGGGTGGGCGGGCTGGCGGTTGTGCTCGCCATAGGCGCCGCCTTCGGGGTTGAACGGCGCCGTCACCTCCCGCAGCCCGGCGCCCAGGCCGCGCAGCATCTCCTCGATGACGTGGTCGCGGCGGATGAGGATGCGCGCGCCGTCCATCTCGGCCGGCAGGTGGCGGTTGCCCAGGTGCCAGGCGAGGCGCGGCAGGCCGATGGCCTCGCCCGCCGTCACCTCCAGCAGGGCCTCGGGCGCGGCGCGCACCGCCACGGCGCGGCCGTCCTCCAGCAGCAGGCCGTCGCCGTGGCGCAGCACCGCGGCCTCCGGCAGGTCCAGCAGGAAGTCCAGCCCGCCATCGGCGCGGTAGCGGCGGCGGCGGCGGAAGCGGTCGTCGAAGTCCAGCGTCACCGTGTCGGCCGGCGCGGCGGGGCAGGGGGAGGCCACCCGGGTGGCGCGGGGCAGGGCGTCGCTCATCAGAACAGGAAATACCTCTGGGCCATGGGGAGGGTGGCGGCGGGCTCGCAGGTCAGCAGGGCGCCGTCGGCGCGGACCTCGTAGGTCTCGGGGTCCACCTCGACCTGCGGCAGGGCGTCGTTCAGCACCATGTCGCGCTTGCCGATGGCGCGGGTGTTGCGCACCGCCAGCAGGGGGCGCGCCAGCCCCAGCCGGGCGGCCAGCCCGTCCTCCAGCGCGGCGGCGCTGGTGAAGGTGACGGCGCTGGCCAGCATCGCCTTGCCGAAGCCGCCGAACATCGGCCGGTAGTGCACGGGCTGCGGCGTGGGGATGGAGGCGTTGGGGTCGCCCATCGGGGCCATGGCGATGGTGCCGCACTTCAGCACCATCTCGGGCTTCACGCCGAAGAAGGCCGGGCTCCAGATGACGAGGTCGGCCAGCTTGCCGACGGCGACGCTGCCCACGTGCTGCGCCACTCCCTGCGCGATGGCAGGGTTGATGGTGTACTTGGCGACGTAGCGCCGCGCGCGCAGGTTGTCGTTGCCCGCGGCCTCGCCCGGCAGGGGGCCGCGCTGGAGCTTCATCTTGTGCGCGGTCTGCCAGGTGCGGATGATGACCTCGCCCACGCGGCCCATCGCCTGGCTGTCGGACGACATCATGGAGATGGCGCCCATGTCGTGCAGGATGTCCTCCGCCGCGATGGTCTCCTTGCGGATGCGGCTCTCGGCGAAGGCGATGTCCTCGGGGATGCGCGGGTCGAGGTGATGGCAGACCATGAGCATGTCCAGGTGCTCGTCGGCCGTGTTCACCGTGTAGGGCATGGTGGGGTTGGTGCTGCTGGGCAGCAGGTTGGGCAGCCCCACCACCCGCAGGATGTCCGGCGCGTGGCCGCCGCCCGCGCCCTCGGTGTGGAAGGCCTGGATGGCGCGGCCGCCGATGGCGCGGATGGTGTCCTCGACGAAGCCGCTCTCGTTCAGGGTGTCGGTGTGGATGGCCACCTGCACGTCGAAGGCGTCGGCCACGCGCAGGCAGGTGTCGATGGCCTTGGGCGTGGTGCCCCAGTCTTCGTGCAGCTTGAAGCCGCAGGCGCCGGCCAGGGCCTGCTCCTCCAGCGCGCCGGGCAGGGCGGCGTTGCCCTTGCCCAGGAAGCCCAGGTTCATCGGGAATGATTCGGCGGCCTGGAGCATGCGCGCCAGGTGGAAGGCGCCGGGCGTGGAGGTGGTGGCCAGCGTGCCGTGCGCCGGGCCGGTGCCGCCGCCGAACATGGTGGTGATGCCCGAGGCCAGCGCCTCCTCGATCTGCTGGGGGCAGATGAAGTGGATGTGCGGGTCGATGCCGCCGGCGGTGAGGATGCGCCCCTCGCAGGCGATGATCTCGGTGCCCGGGCCGATGACGATGTCCACGCCCGGCTGGGTGTCCGGGTTGCCGGCCTTGCCGATGGCGGCGATGCGCCCGTCGCGCAGCCCGACATCGGCCTTCCAGATCCCCGAGTGGTCGAGGATGAGGGCGTTGGTGATCACCGTGTCCATCGCGCCGTCGGCGCGTGTCGCCTGGGACTGGCCCATGCCGTCGCGGATGACCTTGCCGCCGCCGAACTTCACCTCCTCGCCATGGGTGGTGAGGTCGCGCTCCACCTCGATGATGAGGTCGGTGTCGGCCAGGCGCACGCGGTCGCCGGTGGTGGGGCCGTACATGCCGGCATAGGCGTGGCGGGACAGGCGGGCGGGCATCAGGCCGGGCCCTCCACCTCGCCGCGGAAGCCGTGCACCACGCGCGCGCCGCCGAACGGCACCAGGCGGACGGTGCGCGCCTGGCCCGGCTCGAAGCGGGTCGCGGTGCCGGCGGGGATGTCCAGGCGCTGGCCGCGCGCGGCGGCGCGGTCGAAGCGCAGGGCGGGGTTGGCCTCGGCGAAGTGGTAGTGGCTGCCCACCTGCACCGGGCGGTCGCCGGTGTTGGCCACCTCCAGCTCCGTCACCGGGCGGCCGGCGTTCAGCTCGATGTCGCCCGCCGCGGGGAAGACCTCGCCCGGGATCATCGGATGGGCCGGTGCACGGTGACGAGCTTGGTGCCGTCGGGGAAGGTGGCCTCGACCTGGATCTCGTGGATCATCTCCGGCACCCCTTCCATCACCTGCGCCCGCGCCAGCACCTCGCCGCCCGTGCGCATCAGCTCGGCCACGCTGCGGCCGTCGCGCGCGCCCTCCACCACGAAGTCCGAGATCAGCGCCACCGCCTCCGGGTGGTTCAGCTTCACGCCGCGCTCCAGGCGGCGGCGCGCCACCTGCGCGGCCATCGCCACCAGCAGCTTGTCCTTCTCGCGCGGGGTCAGGTGCATCGCAGCATGGTGGACCCATCGCGCTCAGTTCGTCCACAGCCGCGGCAGGCGCGCCGGCTGGTCCAGCAGGGCGTGGCGCGCCCAGGGCAGCAGGGCGGCGACGGCGGCGCGCACCGCCCCGGCCTCGCCCAGCAGGCGCGCCAGCAGCAGGCCGGGCGCGGGGCAGGTGGCGCCCGCGCGCACCGCGCCGGCGGGCAGGCGTTCGCGCAGCGCCGGCAGCAGCGCCGCGGCGTCCGGCGCGGCCAGCAGCAGGGTCGCCAGCGCGCCGGCCCGGCCGAAGCCCAGCGCCGCGTCCAGCGGCGCCGCGTCGTCCAGCCGCAGCGTGTCGGCCCAGGCCAGCGCGCCGCCGCGGCGCAGGCGCCAGGCGTCGCGCAGGCACAACGCGCCCAGCACCTCGCCATGCGCCGCCCGGCCCAGCACCAGCGTCTCCAGCGCCAGCAGGCGCGAATCGGCGGCCAGGGCGGCCTCGGTGCGGCGCTCCAGCCGCGCGCCGTCGAACAAGATGGCTTCCTGCGGGATCCACTCCAGCGCCGCGCCCGGCCCCATCTGGATGGCGTTGGCGACGCAGGTGGGCGGGCCGAGGGAGCGGTACACCTTCTCCGCCGCCGCGGTGGCCATCGTCAGCCGCGCGCCGGGGGCCAGCGCCAGCGACACCGTCACCTCGTCGCCCCCGGCCAGGCCGCCGCCGGTGTTGAGCAGGGCGGCGGTGGTCCACTCGTCGGGCTCGGCGTCGGGCAGCAGCAGGCGCAGCGGCGCCGATTGCGCGAGCGAGGACAGGCGGGCGCCGCCCGGGCCGGGCGCGAAGGAGGCGGCGACGCCGCCCCGGGCGCGCTGGTGCCGCAGGTGCGGAAAGCTCACGGCGGGCAGTGTGGCACAGGCGGCGGCGTCGCGCATGGGCACCCCTGCGGCCCGACCCGGATGCAGATGCCCAGGAATTCGGCAGATGCCCGCACGGCCGGCGTGAAATTTCTGGATTGCCGCTTGCGCAGGCGGGATGGCGGCGGCCCACTTCCACGGCGCGCCGCCGAACCGGCGCGGAGGAGAGGCAAAGCAATGACGATGACCGCCATCACGCGCCGGCAGGCGCTCCTCGGCATGGGCGCGTCCCTCGCCGCACCGCTGGCCGCGCCGGCCTTCGCGCAGGGCGCCCCCATCAAAGTCGGCGTGCTGCACTCGCTGTCCGGCACCATGGCCATCAGCGAGACCGCGCTGCGCGACACCGTGCAGATGATGGTGGAATGGCAGAACAGCCGCGGCGGCATCGGCGGCCGGCGGCTGGAGGCGGTGGTGGTGGACCCCGCCTCCAACTGGCCCCTGTTCGCCGAGAAGGCGCGCGAGCTGCTGCAGGTGCACCGCGTGGACGTCACCTTCGGCTGCTGGACCAGCGTGTCGCGCAAGTCCGTGCTGCCGGTGTTCGAGGAGCTGAACGGGCTGCTGTTCTATCCCGTGCAGTACGAGGGCGAGGAGGAGAGCCGCAACATCTTCTACACCGGCGCCGCGCCCAACCAGCAGGCCATCCCGGCCGTCGAGTACCTGATGGGCAAGGATGGCGGCGAGGCGACGCGCATCGCGCTTCTGGGCACCGACTACGTCTACCCGCGCACCACCAACCGCATCCTGCGCGGCTTCCTCAACTCCAAGGGCATCGGCAACGCCGACATCATGGAGGAGTACACCCCCTTCGGCCACAGCGACTGGCAGGGCATCGTGGCGCGGGTGAAGCGCTTCGCCGGCGAGGGCAAGCGCACCGCCATCGTCTCCACCATCAACGGCGACGCCAACGTGCCGTTCTACCGCGAGCTGGGCAACCAGGGCATCAAGGCCGAGGACATCCCCTGCGTCGCCTTCAGCGTCGGCGAGGAGGAGCTGGCGGGCATCGACGCCCGGCCGCTGGTCGGCCACCTGGCGGCGTGGAACTACTTCATGTCCGTGCAGTCGCCCGCCAACACCGAGTTCGTGACGATGTGGCGCAACTTCATCCGCAACCCGCGCCGCGTCACCAACGACCCGATGGAGGCGACGCTCATCGGCTTCAGGATGTGGGCGCAGGCGGTGGCGCAGGCCGGCACCACGGGCGTGGACGCGGTGCGCGCCGCGATGATCGGCCAGAAGGTCGCCGCGCCCTCGGGCTACGAGAGCGAGATGAAGGCCAACCACCACCTGACCAAGCCGGTGATGATCGGCGAGATCCAGGCGGACGGGCAGTTCAACATCGTCAGCAAGACGCCCACCGCCATCTCGGCGGAGAACTGGAGCCCGTTCATCCCGGAGAACGCGAACCGCCGGCGCTGAGGCCGAACGCGTTGCGCGTCCTGCTCGTGCTGCTCGCGCTCCTGCTCGGCCTGCCCGGGGCGGGGCGCGCGCAGGAGTTCGAGGCGCTGGCCGCCCAGCTCGGCGGCGGCTTCGCCCAGCAGGCGGAGGCGGCGGAGCGCCTCGGCCAGCTGGGCGACCCGCGTGCCATCCCCCTGCTGCGCGCCCTGGGCGACGCGCAGCTGCGGCGGGACGGCGCGGCGGTGCGCGTGGGCGGCGAGGGCGAGGTCATCCGCATCAACAACCGCGTGCGCGGCGCCATCCGCGTGGCGCTGGGCCGGCTGCAGCTCGTCTCGCCCGACCCGGCGGAGCGGCTGGCGGCGGCCGACGGCCTGCTGCGTGCCCGCTCGGCCGAGGACATCCCTGCGCTGGAGGCCGCGCTGGCGCGCGAGGCGCTGCCCCGCGTGCGCGAGCGCATGGAGCTGGCGCTGGGCGCGGCGCGGCTGGCCTCGCCGGCGGCGGAGGTGCAGCGCCTGGGCATCGCGGTGCTGGGGGCCTCGGCCTCGCCGCAGGCGCGCGCGCTGCTGCTGGGCGCCCAGCCGGCCGAGGCGGCGCTGCAGGCCGAGGTGGCCGCGGCGGTGGCCGCCATCGACCGCCGGCTGGCGCTGCGGCGTGCGGCCGAGACGGTGTTCCAGGGCCTCTCGCTGGGCTCGGTGCTGCTGCTGGCGGCGCTGGGGCTGGCCGTCACCTTCGGGGTGATGGGCGTGATCAACATGGCGCATGGCGAGTTCGTGATGCTGGGCGCCTACGCCACGGTGGTGGTGCAGGAGCTGTGCCGCGGCTCGCCGGCGCTGGAGCCCTGGGCGCTGCCGCTGGCGGTGCCCGCCGCCTTCGCCGTCACCGCCGCGCTGGGCGCGCTGATGGAGCGCGGGCTGATCCGCCACCTGTACGGACGCCCGCTGGAGACGCTGCTGCTGACCTTCGGCGCCGGCATGGTGCTGCAGCAGGCGGTGCGGCTGGGCTTCGGCGCGCAGAACCGCGAGGTCACCTCGCCGCCCTGGATGCAGGGCACGCTGGCGCTGCCCTTCGGCCTGGAGGTGACGCAGAACCGCGCCTGGATCATCGTCTTCGCGCTGCTGGTGCTGGGCGCGACCTTCGCCGCCATCCGCCTCACCCGCTTCGGGCTGGAGATGCGCGCGGTGGTGCAGAACCGCCGCACCGCCGCCGCCATGGGCATCCGCACCGGGCGGGTGGACGCGCTGACCTTCGCCTTCGGCTCGGGCATCGCCGGGCTGGCGGGGGTGGCGCTGAGCCAGATCGACAACGTCTCGCCCAACCTGGGCACCGGCTACATCATCGACAGCTTCATGGTGGTGGTGTTCGGCGGCGTGGGCTCCTTGCTGGGCACGTTGATAGGCGCCTTCACCCTGGGGCTGGTGAACAAGCTGCTGGAGCCCTGGGCGGGGGCGGTGCTGGCCAAGGTGCTGGTGCTGGTGGCCATCATGCTGTTCATCCAGCGCCGGCCCAAGGGGCTGTTCGCGCTGCGCGGGCGGGCGGCCGACCAGTGAGGCGGGGCATCCTCTGGGCCGGCTTCGGCCTGCTGGCCGCGCTGCCGCTGCTGAACCTGCTGCCGCCCTCCAGCCCGCTGCACGCGCCGGACTTCCTGGTGAGCGTGGCCGGCAAGTGGCTGTGCTACGCCATCCTCGCCCTCGCCATCGACCTCGCCTGGGGCTACGCGGGCATCCTGTCGCTGGGCCATGGCGCGTCCTTCGCGCTGGGCGGCTACGCGATGGGCATGCACCTGATGCGGCTGATCGGCCCGCGCGGCGTGTACGGGCACCCCGCGCTGCCGGACTTCATGGTGTTCCTGGGCTACCAGGAGCTGCCGTGGTTCTGGTGGGGCTTCCAGTGGTTCCCCTTCGCGGCGCTGATGGCGCTGCTGGTGCCGGGACTTCTGGCCTTCGTGGTCGGCTGGCTGGCGTTCCGCTCGCGCATCACCGGCGTGTACCTGTCCATCATCACCCAGGCGATGACCTACGCGCTGATGCTGGCCTTCTTCCGCAACGACATGGGCTTTGGCGGCAACAACGGCTTCACCGACTTCAAGGAACTGCTGGGCATGCCGCTGAACACCCAGGGGGCGCGCTCCGTGCTCTACCTCGCCGCGCTCGTCGCGCTGGCGGCGACCTTCGCCCTGTGCGCGGCGATGACGCGCACCAAGCTCGGCCGCGTGCTGACCGCCATCCGCGACGCCGAGAGCCGGGTGCGCTTCCTGGGCTACGACACGCTGCGGCACAAGCTGCTGGTGTTCGTGCTCTCGGCGATGATCGCCGGGATGGCGGGCGCGCTCTACGTGCCCATCGTGGGCATCATCAATCCCGGCGAGTTCAGCCCGGCCAACAGCATCGAGGCGGTGGTCTGGGTGGCCTTCGGCGGGCGCGGCACGCTGGTGGGCGCGATGCTGGGCGCCTTCTCCGTCAACGCGTTGAAGACCTGGCTGACCTCGGTGGCGCCGGAACTGTGGCTCATCGTGCTCGGCGCGCTGTTCGTCGCGGTGCCGCTGCTGCTGCCGCGCGGCCTGGCCGGGATGCTGCGGCGATGAGCGCGCGCCCGGCCGGGGAGGGGCTCTACCTCGACGGCGTGTCGGTGGTGTTCGACGGCTTCCGCGCGCTGAACGAGCTGTCGCTGGTGGTGGAGCCGGGCGAGCTGCGCGCGGTCATCGGCCCGAATGGGGCGGGCAAGACCACCATGATGGACGTCATCACCGGCAAGACCCGGCCGGCGGGCGGCGTGGTGCGCTTCGACGGCCGCGACCTGACGCGCATGGACGAGAGCGCCATCGCCACGCTGGGCATCGGGCGCAAGTTCCAGAAGCCCACCGTGTTCGACGCTCTGACGGTGTTCGAGAACCTGGAGCTGGCGCTCAAGGCTCCGCGCGGCCCGCTGGCCTGCCTGCGCTGGCGCCTGGGCGGTGCGGCGCGCACCGAGATCGAGGCGGTGATGGTGCGGGTGGGCCTGGCCGCCCGCGCGGCCGACCCGGCGGGGCTGCTGTCGCACGGGCAGCGGCAATGGTTGGAGATCGGCATGCTGCTGGTGCAGGACCCCCGCCTGCTGCTGGTGGACGAGCCGGTGGCCGGCATGACCGACCACGAGACGGCGCAGACCGCCGAGCTGCTGGCCGGCATCGCCGGCAGCCGCTCCGTGGTGGTGGTGGAACACGACCTCGACTTCGTGCGCGCCCTGGGCTGCCGCGTGACCGTCCTCCATGAGGGCGCCATGCTGAGCGAAGGCAGCATCGACCACGTGCAGGACGACCCCCGCGTGGTCGAGGTCTACCTGGGGCGCTGACGGCGATGCTGGAGGTGCGCGACCTGACCCTCTCCTACGGCGCCTCGCTCTGCCTGCGCGGCGTCTCGCTCGCGGTGGCGCCGGGCGAGGTGCACGCGGTGCTGGGGCGCAACGGCGTCGGCAAGTCCTCCCTGCTGCGCGCGGTGATGGGGCTGGAGCGCGTCGGCGGCGGCGCGGTGGCCTGGGACGGGCGCGACATGACGCGGCTGGCCCCGGCGGAGCGCGCGCGCGGCGGCTTCGGCTACGTGCCGCAGGGGCGCGAGATCTTTCCCTTCCTGTCGGTGCAGGAGAACCTGGAGACGGCGCTGGCCGCCGCGCCCCGCGGCGCGCGGGTGCCGGCGGAGGTGTTCGACCTGTTCCCCGTGCTGCGGCAGTTCCTGCGGCGCCGCGGCGGCGACCTTTCGGGCGGGCAGCAGCAGCAGCTGGCCATCGCGCGCGCGTTGTCCGGGCGGCCGCGCCTGCTCATCCTCGACGAGCCGACGGAGGGCATCCAGCCCAGCGTCATCAAGGACATCGGCCGCGTCATCCGCCACCTTGCGCGCGACCAGGGAATGGCGGTGCTGCTGGTGGAGCAATACTTCGACTGGGCGCGCGACCTGTCCGACCGCATCAGCGTGATGGTGCGCGGCGAGGTGGCGCTGTCCGGCGAGACGGCGTCGCTGGACACCGAGGCGGTGCGCCGGCTGCTGACGGTGTGAGGCTGGTTGGGGCGCCAGGATTCGAACCTGGGAATGGCGGTACCAAAAACCGCTGCCTTACCGCTTGGCGACGCCCCAGCCGCGCGCGTTCTTAGTCAGCCTGCCGTGGCTTCGTAAAGGGGGCCGGCGGCGGTCCACCAGGCATCCGGCAGCGCCGCCGCCGCCGCCTTCGCCGCCGCCGCCGTCGCGAACAGGCCGAAGCAGGTGGCGCCGGAGCCGCTCATCCGCGCCAGCAGGCAGCCCGGCTGGGCCGCGATGGCGGAGATGACGTCCGCCACCACCGGGCGCAGCGCGATGGCCGGCGCCTCCAGGTCGTTGCGCAGCGCCGCCAGCGCGGCGGCCATCGCCGCGGCATCGGGCCAGGAATCCGGCAGCACGGCCTCGGGGGAGAAGGGGCCGGTGCGGGCGCGGAACACCTCGGGCGTGGGCAGGGCGACGCCGGGGTTGGCCAGCAGCAGCGCGCAGGGCGGCAGGCGCGGGGCGGGCCGCACCACCTCGCCCACCCCCTGCATCCGGGCCGGGCGCGCGGCGAGGCAGACCGGGATGTCCGCCCCCAGCCGCAGCGCCAGCGCGTGCAGCGCCGCCGGCGGCGTCGCCAGGCCCCAGGCGCGGTCCAGCAGGCGCAGCGCCGCCGCGGCGTCGGCCGAGCCGCCGCCGATGCCCGAGGCCACCGGCAGGCGCTTCACCAGCGTCAGCGCCGCGCGCGCCGGCACCCCGGCATGGGCGGCCAGGGCGCGGGCGGCGCGCAGCACCAGGTTGTCGGGCTCCGGCGCCAGGGCGGCGGCGAAGGGGCCTTCCACCGTCAGCGTCAGGCCGCCGCCCGGGGCGCCGCGCAGCTCGTCCGCCGCCGGGCCGAAGGCGACCAGGCTGTCCAGCAGGTGATAGCCATCGTCCCGCCGGCCGGTGACGTGCAGGAACAGATTGACCTTGGCGGGCGCGGCCTCGCGCAGGCTCATCGGCGGGCGGGCAGGGCGGCGGGGTCGCCGCGCAGCTTGGCGTCCAGCCGGGCGGTCTCCGCCTCGTCGGGCTCCATGCCGAGGGCGCGGCGCCACTGGAAGCGCGCCTCCGCCTCGCGCCCCGCGGCCCAGTAGGCGTCGCCCAGGTGGTCGTTGACGGTGCTGTTGCGGGGTTCGAGTTCCACCGCCTTCTCCAGCCATTCCAGCGCGCCGGGCAGGTCGCCCAGGCGGAACAGCGCCCAGCCCAGCGAATCGGCGATGTTGCCGTCCTGCGGGCGCAGCTCCACCGCGCGCTCCAGCATGGCGCGGGCGCGGGCAAGGTTGAGCCCCATGTCGGCCCAGGTGTAGCCGAGGTAGTTGAGGACGTAGGGCTGCTCCGGCGCCAGCTCCAGCGCGCGCAGCAGGTCGGCCTCGGCGCCCGGCCAGTTGCCCGAGCGCTCGCGCGCGATGCCGCGGGCGTAGAACAGCGGCCAGTCCTGCGCGCGCGGCGTGCCGAGCCGGGCGATGGCGGCGTCGTAGGCCTCGGCCGCCTCGGCGAAGCGCTCGCGGCGGCGCAGGATGTCGCCCAGGCGCATGCGCGGCTGCGGCAGGTCGGGCTGGGCGGCGATCAGCTCGCGCAGCAGCGCCTCGGCCTCGGGCAGGCGGTCCAACCGGTCCAGCAGGCCGGCGCGGCGCAGGGTGGCGGCGCCGTGCAGCGGGTCGGCCGGGGCGATGGCCTTCAGCGCGTCCAGCGCGGGCGGGAAGCGCTCGGCCTCGATCATCTGGTCGGCCAGCAGCAGCAGGGCAGGGCCGAAGCCGGGGCGCACCCGCAGCGCCAGCCGCGCCAGGACGGCCGACAGCTCCTCCAGCCCCTGGCCGCGCAGGGCGGCGGCCAGCGCGACATAGGCCTCGGCGATGCCTTCCGCCGCGTTGGCGATGCCGCGCGCCGCCAGCACCTGGGAGCGCACGGGCTCCTGCGCCGCCAGCGCCAGCTCGTCATGCGAGGCGGCGATCTGGTCCAGCAGGCGCTGCGCCTCGGCCGGGCGGCCGGCGCGGTGCAGGATGGAGGCCGCGAGCAGCGCCAGCCGCAGCGTCGGCTCCGGCTGGTCGGACAGGGCGATGCGGACGTAGCGCTCGGCGTCGCGCGGCCGGTTGGCGAGGTCGGCGATCAGGGCGGCGTGCAGGGCGTTCAGCGCCCGGAAGCGCCCGGCCTCGGCATGCGGGCGCAGGTGGGCCAGCGCCTCGGCATGGGCGCCGCGCCCGGCCATGCTCCAGGCCACCAGCGAGGGCTGCAACGCCTGGATGACGCCCTGGCGGCCCAGGGCGCGGGCGCGCGCCTCGGCGCGGTCGAAGCGGCCCTGCGCGACCTCGCCGCCGAACAGCAGCAGGTCGGCCACCAGGTTGCCGGGCAGGCGGCGGGCCAGGCGCAGCGCCTCGGGCCGGCCATCCATGATGGCGGCGAGGAAGGCGCGCTGGAGCAGCTCGGGCTGCTCCGGCTCGGCGCGCAGGGCGGACAGCAGGGCGTCGGCCGCGGCGGGGTTGTCCATCTCGTCCATGGCGAAGCGCCCGGACAGGAAGGTGCCGAAGACGTTGGCGGGGTTGCCCGCCGCGGGGCGGGGCAGGGGCGCGCCGTCCTGCGCCGCCGCCGGCAGGGCGAGGAGGAGGGTCGCCGCCAGGACGCCCAGGCGGCGGGAGCGGCATCCGGCCATGCGCGGAGAGATAGCAGCGACATGCTGCATCGCACAGGGCCGCCGTTGCCGTTCTGCCACGCGGTGTGGCTTTTCAGCCGCGTCCGTATCCGGCGAATTGCGCCTGCGCCGCAGCCAGTTCCGCCGCGGTCAGCAAGGCGGGCTCCAGCCCGGCGGCCAGCAGGTCGAGGTACTGGCCGGCCAGGTTCTCCACCTCGCGCGCCAGCGCCTCGGCGGCGGGCAGGCTGGCGCCGATGGCCAGGGCGCCGTGATTGGCCAGCAGGCAGGCGCGGCGGCCTTCCAGCGCCGCCACCGCCTGCGCGGCCAGTTCGGCGGTGCCGAAGGTGGCGTGCGTGGCGCAGGGGATGTCCGCGCCGCCGCCCAGCAGCACCATGTAGTGGAAGGGCGGGATGGCGCGCCGCGCGCAGGACAGCGCGGTGGCGCGGGGCGAATGGGTGTGCACCACCGCCTGCGCCTCCGGCCGCGCGGCGTAGACCGCGGCGTGCAGCCGCCATTCGGAGGAAGGGCGGTGGCGGCCTTCCAGAACGGTGCCGTCGGGGGCGCATTCCACCAGGTCCTCCTCCGCCTGGGTGGCGTAGGGCAGGGCGGCGGGGGTGACGAGGAAGCCGCGCCCCGTGCGCACCGACAGGTTGCCGGATTTCGACGGCATGAAGCCCAGCGCGTCCATCCGCCGGGCCGCCTGCAGCAGCGCCGCCCTCACTCGCGCAGGGCGCGGGCGGCGCGGGCGGCGGGGCGTTCCAGGCAGCGGTCCAGCCACGCCTTCGCGCGCGGGTGTGCCGAGAGGTCGAAGCCGTGGCGCCAGGCGGCATAGAGCACGCCGGCCAGGTTGCAGTCGGCGATGGTGAACTCCTCGCCCAGCAGGAAGGGGCGGCCGGGCAGGGCTCCTTCCAGCACGTCCAGCCGCGGCAGCAGCTGCGCGCGGGCCTTGGCGGCGGCGGCGGCGTCGCGCTCCGCCTCGGGGCGGGCATAGGTGTTGAAGCCCCAGGCCAGCACGTGCGGCTCGGCCTCCGTCGCCGCCCACAGCGTCCATTGCAAGGCGCGGGAGGCGTCGTCGCCCGCCGGCCACAGCGGCGCGCCGGCCTTGCGGGCGATGTGCAGGTTGATGGCCAGGGATTCGAACAGCACCAGGCTGCCATCCTCCATGGCGGGAATCTTGCCGGCGGGGTTCAGCCGCAGGAATTCCGGCGAGCGCGAGGCGCCGTGGTCCAGGTGCTCGAAGGGAAGGCCGGATTCGCCGGCGGCCCAGAGGCAGCGGAAGGCGCGCGAGCGCGCGGTGCCGTGGATGCGGATCATGCGGCGTCCTCCCGCCCGGCCACCGCCCGGGCATGGGCGATGGCGGAGCGGTGGAAGCGCATCAGCAGCAGGGCCCAGGCGACCAGCAGCAGCAGCGCCCAGCCGAAGCCGTGGTGGCGCAGCGCCAGCGCCGCGCACACCACCCAGCCCAGGGAAAGCACCACGCCCTGGCGCATCAGGGCCAGCAGCGGCATCAGGCCCGCGCCCGCGCCCGCGCCGCGTCCACCGAGTACGGGCCCGGCCCGGCGGCCGAGAGGTACAGGAAGACGAAGCAGTACAGGATGGCGAGGTTGCCGCCGTTCAGCACCGGCAGGAACATGTTGCCCCGCGGCGCATGGCCCATGAAGTAGGCGAAGGCCATCAGCCCGGCCAGCACGAAGGCCACCGGGCGCGTGAACAGGCCGATGGCCAGCAGGGCGCCGCCCACCAACTCCAGCATGCCGGCGAACCAGTACAGGGTGAAGGCGTCCGGCAGCGGGCGCGGGTTGGCCGGCCAGCCGAGGATCTTCTGCATCCCGTGCTGCATCAGCAGCAGCGCCGCCATGATGCGCAGCACGGAAAGCAGCGCCGGCGTGGCGCGGGTGGCGAGGTCGTTCATCGGGTCACATTCCTCCGGGATAGGCAGGTCCGCCGCCGCCCTCGGGCGTGCGCCAGTCGATGTTCTGCGTGGGATCCTTGATGTCGCAAGTCTTGCAGTGCACGCAGTTCTGCGCGTTGATCACCAGCCGCGCGCCGGGGCCGCCGGCCTCGACCTCCGCGCCCGGCACGGCGTCGGCCTGCGGGTCGGGGGTGCCGCGCAGCTCGCGCTCCGCCGCCGGGCCCACCGCCTCGTAGACGGCGGCGGGGCAGTAGCGGCTCTCGGGGCTGCGGTACTTCTCCCAGTTCTCGGCGAACCAGCGGCCGGGGTCCTTCAGCACCAGGTGGGCCGGCTGGTTCTCCTCGTGGTTGGTGTTGCTGAGGAAGACGGAGGACAGGCGGTCGAAGCTCAGCACGCCGTCCGGCTTGGGGTAGGCGATGCGCGGGGCGTCCTCCGCGCGCCGCAGCGTCTCGTGGTCTTGGTGGTGGGTCCAGGTCCAGGGGGCGCGGCCGCGGAACAGGTAGGTGTCCACCGCCGCCGCCGCCATGCCGCCCCAGAAGCCCATCTTGCCGAAGCCCGAGCGCACGTTGCGGACCTCGTAGAGCTCCTTCCACACCCAGGAATCATGCAGCGCCGCCGGGTAGGCATCCAGCACGGCGGGCTTGGCCTCCATCGCGCCGGCGATGGCCTCGGCGGCCAGCATGCCGGTCTTCATGGCGGTGTGGGTGCCCTTGATCTTGGGCACGTTCAGGAAGCCCGCGGCGTCGCCGATCAGCGCGCCGCCGGGGAAGACCAGCTTGGGGATGGACTGGAAGCCGCCCTCGTTCAGCGCGCGCGCGCCGTAGGAGATGCGCTTGCCGCCCTTGAGCATCGCCGCCACCGCCGGGTGGTGCTTGAAGCGCTGGAACTCCTCGAAGGGCGAGAGCCAGGGGTTGGGGTAGTCCAGCCCGACCACGAAGCCGATGGACACCAGGTTGTCCCCCAGCATGTAGAGCCAGGAACCGCCATAGGTGTCGCGCGGCAGCGGCCAGCCGACGCTGTGCCACACCAGCCCGGGCTTGTGGTTCTCCTTCGGGATCTCCCACAGCTCCTTGATGCCCAGCGCGTAGGTCTGCGGCGCCGCGCCCTCGCGCAGGTTGTAGGTGTCGAACAGCTTCTTGGTGAGGGAGCCGCGGCAGCCCTCGGCGAACAGCGTCCAGGTGGCGCGCAGCTCCATGCCGGGCTGGTAGGCCGCACCCCTGGAGCCGTCCTTCTCGATGCCCATGACGCCAGCGACGACGCCCTTGACCTGCCCGTCCTCGATGATGGTCTCGGAGGCGGCGAAGCCGGGATACACCTCCACCCCCAGCGCCTCGGCCTTGGCGCCCAGCCAGCGCACCACGTTGCCCAGGCTGACGATGTAGTTGCCGTGGTTGTGCATCTGCGGCGGGGTGGGCAGCTTCACCGACCGCGTGGCGGTCAGCAGCATGAAGCGGTCCTCAGTCACCGGCGTCGCCAGGGCGGGGGGGTCGTCGCGCCAGTCGGGCAGCAGCTCGTCCAGCGCGCGCGGCTCCAGCACCGCGCCCGACAGCGTGTGCGCGCCGACCTCGCCGCCCTTCTCGACCACGCAGACGTTGATGGCCGGGTCGAGCTGCTTCAGGCGGATGGCGGCGGCCAGCCCGGCCGGGCCGGCGCCCACCACCAGCACGTCGAACTCCATGGCTTCTCGCGTCTCGTCCATGTGCCCTGCTTTTCCCCAAGGTTTCTCCGCGCGAAGCTACATGATGCCGCCGGGCCGGGGTAGAAGGGTCCCCAGATGGACGCTTCCGACCGCCAGGCCCTGATCGCCGCGCTGGACTGGCAATGCGCCATGGGCGCGGACGAGGCCCTGCTCGACGCCCCGCAGGACCGCACCCTCGCCGCGCCGCCGCCGCGCCGCGCGCCCGCCACGCCCGCCCTGCTGGCGCCGGCCCTGCTGGCCCCGGCCCCGGGCGCCGCCGCCAGCCTCGCCGCCGGCGCCGCCACGCTGGAGGCGCTGCGCGCCGCGCTGGAGGGCTTCGACGGCTCCCCCCTGCGCGAGACCGCGACGCGCATGGTGTTCAGCGACGGCGTGCCCGGCGCGCCGGTGATGGTGGTGGGCGAGGCGCCCGGCGCCGACGAGGACCGCCAGGGCAAGCCCTTCGTCGGCGTGTCGGGCCAGCTGCTGGACCGCATGTTCGCCTCCATCGGGCTGTCGCGGGCGGAGCAGCTGTACCTGGCCAACGTGCTGCCCTGGCGGCCGCCCGGCAACCGCACCCCCGGAGACGCCGAGGTGGCGCTGTTCCTGCCCTTCCTGCGCCGCCACGTCGCGCTGGCCCGCCCGCGGGTGCTGGTGCTGGCGGGCAACGTGCCGGCCAAGGCCCTGCTGGGCACGCGCGAAGGCATCACCCGGCTGCGCGGCAAGTGGACGCAAGTCGAAACGGATGATGGGCAAGTCATTCCGGTGCTGCCGGTGTTCCACCCCGCGTATCTGCTGCGCAACCCGCTTGCCAAGCGCGAGGCCTGGGCGGATCTTCTTTCGCTGAAGCGCCGTTTGAAAGATGGCGGGATTGTGGCAACCTGATCTGCGCGTCTTGGTTGCATAAGTGGGGTGAATTCTTTCTGCAAAGATTTTGCTTGCGCGGTCCGTTCCGGCGCTTGTAGGGCAGCGGTGCCATGCGAGCCTTCCTTCCCATGGCCCGTGCCTGCCAGGCCATGATGGCCCTGGCGCTTTGCCTCGCCGCCGGGATGAACCCGGCGGCCGGGCAGCGGGCCCAAGACCAGGCCAGCCCCGCGCGACCGCGCGCCGCCGCCCCGCCCCTGCCGCAGCCGATGGCCGCGCCGGATGCCGCGCGCATGCGCCGCGCCTTCGAGGCGCAGGCGCGCGGCGACTTCGCCGCCGCCATCCGCGAGGCCGAGCGCCTGGATGACCGCCGCCTGATGGGGCACCTGCTGGCCGACCGCATCCTGCGCGGCCAGGGCGGCCCGGCCGAGATGCAGTCCTGGCTGTCCGACTATTCCGACCACCCGGACGCGCCCACCATCCATGAGCGCCTGGTGGCGCGCCTGCCGCGCGGCGCCGCCGCCCCGCCGCCGCCCCAGCAGGGCGACCTGCCCGGCATGACGGAGCTGCCGGAGGAGCGGGCGCCGGTGCCCGACAGCTTCGTGCGCAACCCGGCGCTGGACCGCACGATCGCCGACCGCGTGCGCGAGGGGAACCTGGACGCCGCGCTCTCCCTGCTCAACCGCACCCGCGGCCTGACCCCCGCCTATGCCGCGCAGCTGCGCACGGAGGCCGCCCAGGCGCTGTTCCGCCAGGGCCGCGACGAGGAATCGCTGCGCTGGGCCGGCGAGGCGGTGCGGCTGGCCCCCGGCAACGCCCAGGCGGCCTACCAGACCGGCCTGTCGGCCTGGGCGCTGGAGCGTTGGGAGCTGGCGCACGCGGCCTTCGAGCGCGCGGCGCGCGCCGAGGCGGCGTCGCCCGCCCTGCGCGCCGCCGCCGCCTACTGGACCGCGCGTTCCGCCGTGCGGGCGCGGCGTCCGGGGCAATACGTGCCCTGGATGCTGCAGGCGGCGCAGGAGCCGCGCACCTTCCACGGCATGGTGGCCCGCCGCACCCTGGGCCTGCCGCCCGGCCTGGTGTGGGAGCGCGACATGGCCGGCGAGGCCCACGCCCAGGCGCTGACCGAGACCGCCGGCGGCTGGCGCGCCCTGGCGCTCATCCAGCTCGGCCAGAACGAGCGCGCGGAGGCGGAGCTGCGGCTGCTGCACCGCCGCGCCCGCAACAACCCGCAGGTGGCGCAGGGCATCCTGGCCGCGGCGCAGCAGGCGGGGCTCGCCTCGGTGGTGGCGCTGGCGGCCAATGCCGGCGGCCCGGCCGACGAGGCGCGCACCCGCGACCAGGCGCGCTTCCCGCTGCCGCCGCTGACGCCGCCGGGCGGCTTCCGCATGGACCCCGCGCTGCTCTACGCCCTGGCGCTGCAGGAAAGCCGGTTCGACCCGATGGCGGTGTCGCCGGCCGGGGCGCGCGGGCTGATGCAGCTGATGCCGGCCACCGCCTCCTACGTGGCGAACGACCCGTCGCTGCGCGGCGCCAACGCGGCGCGGCTGCACGAGCCCGGGCTGTCGCTGGAGATCGGGCAGCGCTACGTCCACTACCTCAACCGCCACGAAGCGGTGGGCGGCGACCTCATCCGCCTGCTGGCGGCCTACAATGCCGGGCCGGGCAACCTGGTGCGCTGGCTGCCGACCTCCCGCCACCGGTCGGACCCGATCCTGTTCGTGGAAAGCATCCCGGTGACGGAGACGCGCATCTTCGTGCAGCGCGTGCTCACCTTCTCCTGGATCTACGCCTCGCGGCTGGGGCTGCCGGCGCACAGCCTGGACGCCATCGCCGGCGGCCAGTTCCCGCGCTTCGCCGGGCCGGAGGAGGTCGTGGCGATGTTGCGCGTGCGCGACGGACGCGCCAACTAGGGGCGATGCCCCTCGACGAGAGCCGCCCCTTCCTGCCCGTGCGCATCGCCGTGCTGACGGTGAGCGACACGCGCGACCTGTCCAACGACCGATCCGGCGACCTGCTGGCCGGGCGGATCGAAGCCGCCGGCCACGTGCTGGCCGACCGCGCCATCGAGAAGGATGACGCCGCGCGCATCGAGTCGCGGCTGCGCGGCTGGGTAGCCGACGCCCAGGTGGACTGCGTCATCACCACCGGCGGGACCGGCATCACCGGCCGCGACGTGACGCCCGAGGCCTTCGACCGCGTGCTGGAGAAGCGCATCGAGGGCTTCGGCGAGCTGTTCCGCATGCTGAGCTTCCAGAAGATCGGCACCTCGACCATCCAGTCGCGCGCCATCGGCGGCGTGGCGGGCGGCACCTACCTGTTCGCGCTGCCGGGTAGCACGGGGGCCTGCAAGGATGGCTGGGACGACATCCTGCGCTGGCAGCTCGACAGCCGGCACCGCCCCTGCAACCTGGTGGAGCTGATGCCCCGCCTGCAGGAGCACCTCCGGCCCGGCTGACGGCCGGACCGGGGCTGCGCAACCGCCCCAGGGCGCGGGCGGCCGCCTCAGCTTCCCCAGTCGGCGGGGTGGAAACGGAAGCCGTCGCCGCGCGCCGCCACGAAGCCGGTGCCGGGGAAGGTGACGTGGTAGGCGCACAGGCGCGCGCGCTCCGCCGCGATGCGGCCGAACAGGCGGCGCCGGCTCTCGGTGGCCATCGGGCCGTCGAAGTCGAACACGCTGTGCCAGCCCGGATTCTCCAGGAACAGCTCGGGGCGGCCGGCGGTGTCGGCGGTGACGTAGAGGCCCTGGTTGCCGTTCACCACCTGGAAGGCGCTGTGCCCGGGCGTGTGGCCCGGCGTGGCGACGGCGCGGATGCCGGGCGCGACCTCGGCCCCGTCCTCAAAGGTGCGCATGCGCGCGCGCAGCGGGGCGAAGCGGCGGGCCGCGTTGGCGAAGTTGCCGCGCTGGAATTCCGGCGTGCGGGCGCGGTTGCCCTCGTCGCTCCACCACGCCCATTCGCTGGCCGGCACCGCGACCTCGGCATTGGGGAAGAAGGGCTGGTTGGCGGCGGTGGTCAGCCCGGTGATGTGGTCGCCGTGGAAGTGGGAGACGACGACCAGCACCACCTCCTCCGGCGCGATGCCGGCGGCTTCCATGGAGCGCGGCAGCAGCCCGGTGCCGGGCGCCAGCTGGCCGGCGCCGGTGCCGGCGTCGAAGGCCACCACGCCGCGCGGGGTGCGCAGCATGGTGACGATGTAGGGGTTGGCCAGGCCCTGGGCGGGCAGGGCGGCGGCGTCCAGCGCGCCCTGCACGGCGGGGGCGGGCTGGTTCACCACCAGCCCTTCCAGCGCGTTGCCGCGGCGCACGAAGCCGTCGAACAGCGTCGTCACCTGCCAGTCGCCCAGGGCGAAGCGGTGGAAGGCCGGGGCGGCCTGCGGGGCGGCGGGCGCGGGCGCGCTGCCCTGGGCCACCGCGCGGTGCGCCAGCAGCAGCGCCGGCGCGGCGAGGAGGAGGCGGCGGTCCATCACAGGCTGGTCCAGTCGCCGGGGACGAAGCGGAAGCCCTGGCCCTCGCGCGCCACCATGCCCTGCGCCGGGAAGGGCAGGTGGTAGCCGGTGACGCGCGCGCGGTCGCTGGCCGCGCGGTCCAGCATGCGGCGGCGGCTGGCGGCGGCGGCGTCGCCATCCATGTCGAAGACAATCTGCCAGTGCGGGTTGGGCATCATCACCTCCGGCCGGTTGGTGATGTCGGCTAGGTAGATGAGCTGCTGGTTGCCGTCGGCGACGTGGTAGCAGGTGTGGCCCGGGGTGTGGCCGGGCGCGGCGATGGCGCGGATGCCCGGCCACGCCTCGGCGCCGTCGGCCACCTGGCGCATGCGCTCGCGCCAGGGGGCGAAGCGGCGGGCGGTGTTGGCGAAGGTGCCGCGCTGGCCCTCGGGGGTGCGGGACGCGTTGCCCTCGTCGCTCCACCACGCCCATTCGGCGGCTGGGACGATGACCTCGGCGTTGGGGAAGGCGCGCTCGTTCGCCGCGGTGGTCAGGCCGGTGATGTGGTCGCCGTGGAAGTGCGAGACGATGACGGCGCGCACCTGGGCGGGGTCCAGGCCGGCGGCGCGCATGTTGGCGCCCATGCGGCCGGAGGTGGGCGACATCTGCCCCTCGCCGGTGCCGGCGTCGAACACCACCAGCCCGGTCGGCGTCTCGACGAAGGTGAGGGTGAAGGGGATGGTCAGAGTGTCGGCGGGCTGCATGCGCTCGGCCAGCGCGGCCTGCACCTCGGGCAGCGGGACGTTGCGGACGAAGCCCTCGACGGGGCGGCGGTTGATGCCGTCATGCACCTGGGTGACGGCGAGGCCGCCCAGGCGGAAGCGGTAGAAGCCCGGGTTGGCGGGCGGCGTGGCGGGGGCGGCGGCCTGCTGCGCCCCCGCCGGCAGGGCCATGGCGGCGGCGATGGCGGCGGAGCCGGCGAAGACCTGTCGGCGGTTGGGCGTCATGGGCACGTTCCTCTCCCGTCCCGTGCGGGACGTTGCCCGCATGAGATGGGAGAAGCGCGCCGTTGCGCAACGGGAATCAGGCCAGGGCGGATTCCAGCGTCGCCAGCACCCGGCGCTCGGCCTCCGAGACGGCGGAGGTGAGGCCCAGGAAGCCGCCGGTGGCCTCGGCCACGGCGCGGGCGCGGTCCAGCGTGGCGGCGCGCAGGGAGGCGCGGCCGGCGGCGTCCATCGGGGCGGCCAGCGCCTTGGCGTAGCCGGTCCAGGCCTCGGCCAGCGCGGGGGCGGGCTTGGAGGCCAGCCAGGATTCCAGCAGGGCGTGGGCCGCGCTGCCGGGGGCGGCGCCGGCCTCGGCGGCGGCGCGCAGGGTGGCGGCGCGCTCGTCGGCGCTGATGCTGCCATCGGCCCAGGCGACCAGGACCAGCGGCACCAGGGCGAAGGCGCCCAGCGTCTCGGGCGTCAGCGACAGGGCGGCGAGGCGGTCCAGCAGCGCGGCGTCGGTGATGCCGGTGGCGGCGGCGATGGCCTTGCGGCGGTCGGCCCCCGCGGAGTCGGCCTTCAGCCGGGCGAGGAGGCGGGCGTTCTCCTCGGCGAAGAAGGCTTCCTCCAGGCCCTGGCGGCGGCTGTCGAGGATGTGGTCGGCCATGTGGTCCATTCCCTGGCGATGGTTGCAGCGATGGTAGCGCCTGCCGCTCAGCGGGTGAAGGCGACCACCGATTCCAGGTGCGCCGACCACAGGAACTGGTCCACCGGCACCGCCGAATGCAGGGCGAAGCCCGCCTGCCGCAGCGCGGCGGCGTCGCGCGACAAGGCCGCGGGCGAGCAGGACACGTAGATGACGCGCTTCACCTGGCTGCGGGCGATCTGCTCCACCTGCTCCGGGGCGCCGGCGAAGGGGGGGTCGAGCACCACGGCGGCATAGGGCTTGAGTTCCAGCGGCAGCAGGGGCTGGCGCTGCAGGTCGCGGCGGTGGGCGCGCACCCGGCCGCCGCCGGCCGCCTTGGACAGCGCGGCCACGGCCTCCGGCGCGCCCTCGAAGGCGTCCACCACGCCGTGCCGGGCCAGCGGGAAGGACAGCGTGCCCAGCCCGGCGAACAGGTCGGCCAGCCGGCCGCGGGCCGGCAGCCGCGGCGGCAGGGCGGCCAGCACGGCGGCGACGATGGCGGCCTCGCCCTCCGGCGTCGCCTGCAGGAAGGCGCCGGGGGGCGGGTTCACCGCCGTGCCGCCGAGGGTGATGGCGGCGGTGCCGCGCTGGGCCGCGACCTCGCCCTTCCAGGCGATGCGGGGGATGGACTCGGCCTCGGCGAAGGCGGCGAGGCGGCGGCGGTCGCCCTCGGTCAGCTTGCCGTCGGTGGAGAGCAGCAGGTCAGGGCCGGTGTCCAGCCAGTTCACCAGCACCGCGCCCAGGCGGCGCAGCGCCTCCAGCGGGCGAAGGGCGGCGGCCAGCGCGGGCAGCAGCGCCACGATCTCCGGCCGAAGGACGTGGCATTCGCGCATCGGCACCAGGGCGTGGGCGCCGCGCTGGTGGAAGCCGATCTCCACGGCGCCGTCCGGGCGGCGGTGCAGCCCGAGGTCGGCGCGGCGGCGGGAGTTGCGCGGGGTGGTGAAGCCTTCGGCCAGCACGGGGTCGTAGCCGGCGCGCGACAGCGCCTCGGCCAGCTTGCCGCGCTTCCAGGCGGCGTAGGCGGGCGGCGCCCAATGCTGCAGGGCGCAGCCGCCGCAGGCGCCGAAATGCGCGCAAGGCGGCGCCACGCGCTCCGGGCTGGGGTCCAGCACGGCGTCGAGGCGCGCCTTGTCCTTCGCCGTCGCGGTGGCGGCGACGCGCTCACCAGGCAGGGTGAAGGGAATGAAGAAGGGGCCGGGGGCGATGCCGTCGCCCCCGGCCCCCATGGCCTCGATGGTGGTCTCGAAACCCTCAGCCAAAGGCGTTCAGGCCGGTGATGGCGCGGCCGAGGATGAGGGCGTGCACGTCATGCGTGCCCTCATAGGTGTTCACCGTCTCCAGGTTCATGACGTGGCGGATGACGTGGTACTCGTCCACGATGCCGTTGCCGCCGTGCATGTCGCGCGCCACGCGGGCGATATCCAGGGCCTTGCCGCAGTTGTTGCGCTTGATCAGCGAGATCATCTCCGGCGCCGCCTTGCCCTCGTCGAACAGGCGCCCCACCCGCAGCGCGGCCTGCAGGCCCAGGGTGATCTCCGTCTCCATGTCCGCCAGCTTCTTCTGGATCAGCTGGGTCTGGGCGAGCGGCTTGTTGAACATCTTGCGGTTCAGCGTGTAGTCACGCGCCGCGTGCATGCAGAACTCGGCGGCGCCCAGCACGCCCCAGGCGATGCCGTAGCGGGCGCGGTTGAGGCAGGAGAATGGGCCGGCCAGGGAGCGCACGCCGGGCAGGCGGTTCTCCTCGGGGACGAAGACCTCCTCCATCATGATCATGCCGGTCACGCTCGGGCGCAGGGAGAACTTGCCCTCGATCTTGGGCGTGGTCAGGCCCTTCATGCCGCGTTCCAGCAGGAAGCCGTTCAGCTCGCCCTCATCCGTCTTGGCCCAGACGAGGCAGACATCGGCGATGGGGGAATTGGTGATCCAGGTCTTGGAGCCGCTCACCAGCCAGCCGCCATCCACCTTCTTCGCGCGGGTGCGCATGGAGGAGGGGTCGGAGCCGGCATCGGGCTCGGTCAGGCCGAAGCAGCCCACCCATTCGCCGGTGCGCAGCTTGGGCAGGAACTTCTGCCGCTGCTCCTCCGAGCCATAGGCGTGGATGGGGAACATCACCAAGCTGGACTGCACGGAGAAGGCGGAGCGGTAGCCGCTGTCCACCCGCTCCACCTCGCGCGCCATCAGCCCGTAGGCGACGTAGGAGACGCCGGCGCAGCCATAGCCCTCCAGCGTCGCGCCCAGGAAGCCCTGCTCGCCGAAGGCGTTCATGATGGAGCGGTCGAAGGTCTCGTGCCGGTTGGCCATCAGCACGCCGGGCATCAGCCGGTCCTGGCAGAAGGCGCGCGCGGCGTCGCGCACCATGCGCTCGTCCTCGGTCAGCTGCTCGTCCAGCAGCAGCGCGTCCTCCCAGGAGAAGGGCGCGGGCTTGGACTTCACGGGGGTGACGACGTTCATCGGGATGCTCCTCCTCATTCCGCCGGTTCTACCAGATGGATGCCGGTTCAGGCAGCCTCGGCCGCGCCGCCCTCGGCCGCCTCGGGCGCGGGGCTGTCGGCCGGGGCCTCGGCGCGCTTCTTCGGGCGCGGGATGGGGATCAGCATGAAGGCCGGGACGTCGTCGCCGAAGCCGCGCACCGGCGGGCCGAGGTCGTCGCGGTCGCGGCGGCGGTGCTCGTCGCGCTCGCGCGGGGCTCGGTCGCGCGGGCGGTCGTCGCGGGCCTCGCGGCGGGGCTCGTCGGCGCGCTCGCGGCGGGGTTCCTCCGCGCGCTCGCGGCGCGGGGCGTCGTCGCGGTCGCGGCGCGGGGGGTCGTCGCGCTCGCGGCGGGGCTCCTCGGAACGCTCGCGGCGGGGCTCGTCGCGCCGGCCGCCGGTGCGGCCCTCGCGCCCGCGGTCGCGGTCGCGGCTGCCGCGCTCGCCGCGGCCGTCAGGGCGGGCGCCGCGGCCGCCGCGGCGGCGGGTGCCGGCCTCGGCGATCTCTTCCTCGGTCACGGCGGCCAGCCCGTCCACCTGCATGCGCGGGATGGCGGCGTTGGTCAGCTTCTCGACCGCCTGCACCAGCTTGCCGTCCTCGGGCGTCGCCAGCGTATAGGCGTGGCCCTCGCGCCCGGCGCGGCCGGTGCGGCCGATGCGGTGCACGTAGTCCTCGGCGTGGAAGGGGACGTCGAAGTTGAACACGTGGCTCAGCCCGCCGATGTCCAGGCCGCGCGCCGCGACGTCGGAGCAGACCAGCAGACGGATCTCGTTCGCCTTGAAGGCGTTGAGCGTGGCGAAGCGGGCGGACTGGTCCATGTCGCCATGCAGGGCGCCGACGCTGAAGCCGTGCTTCTTGAGCGACTTGTAGAGGATGTCCACGTCGCGCTTGCGGTTGCAGAAGATCAGCGCGTTCTGCACGTCCTCGCGCTTGATGAGGCGGCGCAGCGCCTCGCGCTTATCCATCTCCTGCACGAACAGCAGCCCGGTGGTGATGGTGGTCGCCACCGTGGCGGGGCGGGAGACGGTGATCTCCTTCGGGTTGCTCAGGAAGGCGTCGGCCAGGCGGCGGATCTCCGGCGCCATGGTGGCGGAGAAGAACAGCGTCTGCCGCAGCGGCGGGATGATGGAGACGATGCGCTCGACATCAGGGATGAACCCCATGTCCAGCATGCGGTCGGCCTCGTCGATCACCAGGATCTTGACGTCGGCCATCAGGATGCGGCCGCGCTCGAACAGGTCCAGCAGGCGGCCGGGCGTGGCGATCAGCACGTCCACGCCCTTCTCCAGGGCCTGCTTCTGCTCGTCCATGCTCTCGCCGCCGATCAGCAGCGCGTGGGTCAGGCCGAGGTACTTGCCGTACTTCACGAACTGCTCGGCCACCTGCAGCGCCAGCTCGCGCGTCGGCTCCAGGATGAGGGAGCGCGGCATGCGCGCCTTGGCGCGGGAGCCGGCCAGGATGTCCATCATCGGCAGGGTGAAGGAGGCGGTCTTGCCGGTGCCGGTCTGGGCGCAGCCCAGCACGTCGCGGCCCATCAGCACGATGGGGATGGCCTGCTCCTGGATGGGAGTGGGGTGGACGTAGCCGGCCTCCTCCACCGCCTTCAGCAGCTTCTCGCCCAGGCCGAGGTCGGCGAAGACGGCGCGCGGCGCCTCGGGCTCGTTGTCCGTGCGCTCGTCGATGCGCGCATCGTGCTCGCCCTGGTCGGCGGGGTCGGCCGCCGGGTCGCGGTCGTCCACGCGGGCGTCGCCGGCCTCGTCATCGGCCGGCAGCGTGGGGGTCTCGGGCGTGTCGGGCAGGCTGTCGGGGGTGGTGGTGCCGCTGGCCGTCGGGGCCTCCGCGGTGGGGAGGGGCGTGTCGTTCAAGGTGATGTCCTGGTCTGCCTCTGGGCCGCGCGGGCTGCCGGAGCGGCGGCGCGGCGATGCGGGCGGACCTGCCGCCCTGACTCTGTCAACGCCCGGCATATGCGCCCGGATGGGGCGGAACGCAACAGGAAACGGCATCTTGGCGCGGCCGGGCGGGCGATTTAAGCGCTTGGCATGGCGATGCCCCTGCTGCTCCTTCCCGGCCTGCTGTGCGACGCGCGGCTGTGGCGCGACGTGCTTCCGGCGCTGGAGGGCCTGGCCGCGCCGGTGGTGGCCGACCTGACACGGGACGACTCGATGGCGGCGATGGCCGCGCGCGCCATCGCCGCCATGCCGCCCGGGCGCTTCGCGGTGGCCGGGCTGTCCATGGGCGGCTACGTGGCCTTCGAGGTGTGGCGGCAGGCGCCGGGACGGGTGGCGGCGCTGGCGCTGCTGGACACCTCGGCCCGGCCCGACGCGCCGGAGGCGACGCAGCGCCGGCGCGACCTGCTGGCGCTGTCCCGCCAGGGGCAGTTCCGCGGGGTGACGCCGCGCCTGCTGCCCTCGCTCATCCATCCCACGCGGCTGGGCACGCCGCTGGCGCAGGAGGTGATGGACATGGCCGAGCGCATCGGCGCCGAGGCTTTCCTGCGCCAGCAGACCGCCATCATGGGCCGGGCGGATTCCCGCCCGGACCTGCCGGGCATCACCGTGCCCACGCTGGTGGCGGTGGGCGAGGAGGACGTGCTGACCCCGCCCGCCCTGGCCGAGGAGATGGCCGCCGCCATCCCCGGCGCGGCGCTGGCGCGCCTGCCCGGCAGCGGCCACCTGCCGACGATGGAGGTGCCGGAGGCCGCCGGGGCGGCGCTGCGAGAGTGGCTGCTGCGCGCCGCCTGACGCGCGGCCGCGGTTCGCGAAGGCGCACTCCACAGGCCAGTTGGGCGCCGCGCCGCCGCGGCCCGCGGTTCAGCCCAGCGCGCGCCAGTCCGCCGCCGTCAGGTCGCCCAGGAAGCGGGCCAGGCGGGCGCGCAGCGGGGCGAAGCCGGCATGGCGCTCGATGCGCGCCTCATCCATGTAGAGGGCGCGGGAGATCTCCATCTGCACCACGTGCGCGCCCTCGCGCGGGCGGCCATAGGCGCGGGTGATGTAGCCGCCGGCATAGGGGTCGTTGCGGCGCACGGAGAAGCCCAGCCGCTGCAGCGCCGCCTCCACCGCCCGCACCGCGCGGGGGTTGGCCGCGGTGCCGTGGGCGTCGCCCAGCACCACGTCGGGCAGCGGCGGCCCGCCGGGGTGGGAGGGCATGGAGTGGCAGTCCAGCACCAGGCAGGCGCCGAAGCGCTGGCGGGTGGCGGCGATCTCCTCCGCCAGCGCGGCGTGGAAGGGCTCCCACACCGCGCGCACCCGGTGCTCCGCCTCGGCGAAGGAGAGGCGGCGGCGGTAGATGGGCTCGCCCGAGGCGACGATGCGCGCGATGGTGCCCAGCCCGGCGCCGACCCGCGGGCTGGCGCTGTTGACCCAGCCGGGCAGCGGGGCGTCGAACATGCCGGGGTCCAGCTCCCACGGCTCGCGGTTCAGGTCGCACCAGGCGCGGGGGAACTCGGCGGCCAGCAGGGGCAGGCCCAGCGCGGGGGCGGCGGAGAACAGCTCCTCCACGAAGGCGTCCTCGCTCTTGCGCAGGGAGAGCGGGTCCAGCCGCGCGGAATCGACGAATTCCGGCGGGTAGTGGCGGCCGGAATGGGAGGAGACGAGCACGAGCGGCGCCGCCTGCCGCGCCGGGCGCGTCAGCGTGAAGGGGGCGGGGCCGGGCACCGGCAGGTCCATCAGGTCCATATACGCGCCGCCAAGCGCCGCGTCACAGCCCCGCGGAGTCGAGCCGCAGGATGGCCCGCGCCAGGGCCTGGGCGCGCGGCACCAAGGTGGCGACGTCCAGCCATTCCTCCGGGCTGTGCGCCGCGCCGCCCACCGGGCCGACGGCGCAGATGGTGGGCGCGCCGCGGGCGGCGGTGAAGCCGCTGTCGGCGCAGCCGCCGCTGAACACGCCCTCCACCGGGGCCTCCGAGGCGTCGCGGTACAGGTCGAACAGGCGGCGAGCGGCGTCGTCCTGGGTCAGCGGCAGGAACTCGCCCTTGATGGTCAGCCGGGCGCGGGTGCCGGGCACGTGGGCGCGGGCGATGATGGCCTCGATGGCCGCCATCACCTCGGCCCGGTCCTCGGGGCGGACGTAGCGCAGGTCGATCTGGCCCTGGGCGTGGGGGGCGACGGTGTTGACGCTCTGCCCGCCCGAGACGAGGCCGACATTGAGCGTGATGCCGCGCCCGAGGTCGGTGAGGGCATGGATGGCGGTGATCTTGGCCGCGAGCTCGCCGATGGCGCTGATGCCGGCCTCGAAGTTGCCGCCGGAATGCGCGGCCTTGCCCTCGATCTCCATCAGCATGAACACGCCGCCCTTGCGGCCGGTGACCACGCCGTTGCCGGGCCGCCCCGGCTCGCTGTTGAAGACGACGCGCGCGCCCTCGGCCTCGCGCTCGATGACGGCGCGGCCCTCGGGGGAGCCGATCTCCTCGTCGCCGGTGAACAGGCCGACCAGGGGGCCGGGCGCGCCGCCATGCTTCGCGAAGGCGGCCAGCACGAACATGTTCATCACCAGCCCGGCCTTCATGTCGGCCACGCCGGGGCCGTAGGCGCGCCCGCCCTCGACCCGGAAGGGGCGGCGGGCGGGCTCGCCCTGGGGGAAGACGGTGTCGCGGTGGCCCATCAGCACGATGTTCTCCGCCCGGTTGCCGCGCGGCCGGCCGGGGCCCTCGCCGGGCAGCACGGCGCGCAGGCAGTCGCCGAAGCGCGCGCCGGGCACCGTCTCCACCGCCAGGCCGTGCGCCTCGCAGAAGGCGCGGACCTGGGCGCCCACCGCGTCCACCCCCGCCTTGTCGTAGGAGCCGCCATCGGTGTTCACCATCGCCTCCAGCGCCTGGAGCATGGCGCCCTCCTGCGCGGCCAGCCAGGACAGGAGGGGGGAGGTCTCGTCGCTCATCGGCGCATGTTGCCCCCGGATGGGGGGGCGGGGAAGCCGCCGCCTTCCCACGCGTCGGACCGTGACGGCGCGCGCGCGGGGCATTACATCGCCCTCGCGATGACGAAGCATCCGGGAATGACGCGGCGCGGCCTGCTGGCGGCGGCGGGAACCCTTGCGGCGGCGCCGGCGGGGGCGACGGTGTCCGCCCCGCGCGAGCCGCGGCGGCTGGCGGTGCAGTTCGCCCACACCGGCGCCTGGTTCCGCGGGCCCTATGCCGGGCCGCGCGGCTACGACCCCCAGGCCATCGCCGCCTTCAGCGAGGTGTGCGGCGACTGGCGCGCGCGCGAGACGCGCGGCTTCGACCCCGCCCTGCTGGACCTGCTGTGGCAGGTGGGCCAGCGCATCGGGGTGTCGCAGTTCGCCTGCGTCTCCGGCTACCGCTCGGCGCGCACCAACGCCCTGGTGGGCGGGGCCGCGGACAGCGAGCACCTGCGGGCCAAGGCGGTGGACATCTGGTTGGGGCGCGACAAGCTGGGCCCGGCCATCGAGGCCGCCCGCGCCCTGCGGGCCGGCGGCGTCGGCGCCTATGCCACCTGGGTGCACCTGGACACCGGTCCGGTGCGCAGCTGGGACCGCCGCAACGGCGAGGGCGACGGCGAGGTCTCCATGCCGCGGGTGGCGCCGGACGCCGCGCCCTTCATCCGCGGCCGCTCCTGGATGATCCTGGAGCCGCTGGAGCGGCAGACCGGCGTGCGCGACCCGTTCTTCACCCCGCCGCGGGTGCTGAACCTGCGCTGAGCCCCGCGCCGGCCGCCGCGCCGGTCAGGAGACGCGGATCAGCCGCACCCGGCGCCCGGCGGCGGCCAGCGCCAGCCGGCCCGCCTTCAGCGCCAGCGCGTCCTCGCCGAAGGCCTCGCGCCGCCAGCCTTGCAGGCAGCGGATCTCCGGCTCGGCCTCGGCGGCCAGGCGCTCCAGGTCCTCGGTGTCGGCCAGCAGGCGGGGGGCGACGTTGTGCGCCTCCGCCGCGGCGGCCAGCAGCACCTTCAGCAGCGCCACCAGCGCCGGGGAGGCGCCGGCGCCGCGGCGGCCCTCCAGCGGCTGGGGCCAGCCGGACTCGGGCAGGCTGGCGGCCTCGGCCAGGGCGGCCAGCAGCCCGGCGCCGGACTTGCCGCGGGCGAAGCCCTCGCTGACGCCACGGATGCGCGCCAGCCCCTCGGCGTCGCGCGGGGCGGCGGCGGCGATCTCCAGCAGGCTCTCGTCCTTCACCACCCGGCCGCGCGGGATGTCCAGGCGCTGCGCCTCGCGCTCGCGCCAAGCGGCGGTGGCGCGCAGCGTGGCGAGGTAGCGGCGGTTGGTGGTCTTGGGCTTCAGGCGCAGCCAGGCGTCCTCGGGCTCGGTGACGTAGGCGCGGGGGTCCAGCAGGCCCTCCATCTCCTCCGCCACCCAGTCCAGGCGGCCCTCGGCCAGCAGCTTCTCGCGCAGGGTGCGGTAGACGGCGCGCAGGTGGGTGACGTCGGCGGCGGCGTACTCGATCTGCGCGGGGCTCAGCGGGCGGGCGGCCCAGTCGCTGAAGCGGTGCGCCTTGTCGAGCGAGACGCCGACCAGCCCGCGCACCAGCGCGTCGTAGGAGGCCTGGTCGCCGAAGCCGGCCACCATGGCGGCGATCTGGGTGTCGAAGATGGGGGTGGGCACGGCGCCGAAGCGCAGCAGGAAGATCTCCACGTCCTGCCGGGCGGCGTGGAACACCTTGACCACCGCCGGGTCGGCCAGCAGGTCGCCGAGCGGCGCGAGGTCCATGCCCTCGGCCAGGGTGTCCACCACCACGACCTCCTCCTCGCCCGCCAGCTGCACCACGCAGAGCTCGGGGTAATAGGTGCGCTCGCGCATGAACTCCGTGTCCACGGTCACGAAGGGTTCCTGGCGGAGGCGCTCGCACAGGGCGGCGAGTTCGGCGGCGTCGGTAATCAGGCGGGTCATCCCCGCCGTCATGCCAGCAATCGCGCCGGTTGCAAGGGGCGGCGCAGGGCTGGTGCCGCATCGGCCGGCCCATCCCGGCGCGCCGGCGCATTCCCGGCGTGCCCGCCGCCGCGGGCGGGGCGGGGCGGGCGGCATGGCGGGCGGCGGCGCGCGGGGGTTCCGCCGGGGGCTGATCCGGCGTAACCCGCAGCGTCCCACCCAGCCTCCGGAACGCCCCATGCACGCCTACCGCACCCACACCTGCGCCCAGCTCCGCGCCGCCGATGCTGGCAGCGAGGCCCGCCTGTCCGGCTGGGTGCAGCGCAAGCGCGACCATGGCGGGCTGCTGTTCCTGGACCTGCGCGACCACTACGGCATCACCCAGTGCGTGATCCCCAGCGGCAGCGCGGTGTTCGAGGCGGCGGACAAGCTGCGGGTGGAAAGCGTGGTCACCGTCACCGGCCAGGTGGTGGCGCGCGAGCCCGGCACGGTGAACGAGCGCCTGCCGACCGGCGCGGTGGAGCTGCGGGTGCGCGAGCTGGTGGTGCAGGGCGCCGCCGAGGTGCTGCCCTTCCAGGTCGCCGACGACCAGCCCGCGCCGGAGGAAACCCGCCTGCGCTACCGCTTCCTGGACCTGCGGCGCGAGCGCCTGCAGCGCAACATGATCCTGCGCGCGCAGATCATCCAGGACATCCGCGAGCGCATGATCGCCGGGGGGTTCAACGAGTTCCAGACCCCCATCCTGACCAGCAGCAGCCCGGAGGGCGCGCGCGACTTCCTGGTGCCGGCGCGGCTGCACCCGGGCAAGTTCTACGCGCTGCCGCAGGCGCCGCAGCAGTTCAAGCAGCTGACGATGGTGGCGGGCTTCGACCGCTACTTCCAGATCGCCCCTTGCTTCCGCGACGAGGCCGGCCGCGCCGACCGCACGCTGATGTTCTACCAGCTGGACGTGGAGATGAGCTTCGTCACGCAGGAGGACGTGTTCGCCACCATGGAGCCGGTGATCCGCGGCACCTTCGAGCGCTTCGCCGAGGGGCGCGCGGTGGATCCCGGCCCGTGGATCCGCATCCCCTACAAGCAGGCGATGCTGGACTACGGCTCGGACAAGCCGGACCTGCGCAACCCGCTGGTGATCCGCGACGTGACGGAGCACTTCGCCGGCTCCTCCTTCGGCGCCTTCGCCAAGGTCGCGGCCTCCGGCGGGGTGGTGCGCGCCATCCCGGCGCCGGGGGCGACCGCCAACCCGCGCTCCTTCTTCGACAAGCTGAACGAGTGGGCGCGGGGCGAGGGGGCGCCGGGCCTGGGCTACATCACCTTCGACGCCGAGGGGCCGAAGGGGCCGATCGCCAAGAACCTGGAGGCCGGGCGCGCCGAGGCCATCCGCGCCGCCTGCGGCCTGGGCGCGGGCGACGCGGTGTTCTTCGCCGCCGGCAAGGAGGCCGACGCCGCCAAGCTGGCCGGGCAGGCCCGCCTGAAGCTGGGCACCGAGCTGGGGCTGACCGCCAGGGACGGCTTCCGCTTCTGCTGGATCGTGGACTTCCCGATGTACGAGCTGAACGAGGAGACGGGGCAGGTGGACTTCTCCCACAACCCGTTCTCCATGCCGCAGGGCGAGCTGGAGGCGCTGCGGACGCAGGACCCGCTGTCCATCGGCGCCTTCCAGTACGACATCGTCTGCAACGGCTACGAGATGGCCTCGGGCGCGATCCGCAACCACAAGGCCGAGATCATGGTGGAGGCCTTCCGCATCGCCGGCTATCCGGCCCAGGCGGTGGAGGACCGTTTCGGCGGCATGCTGAACGCCTTCCGCTTCGGCGCCCCGCCGCACGGCGGCATGGCCGCGGGCATCGACCGCATCGTCATGCTGCTGGCCGACGAGCCCAACCTGCGCGAGGTCAACCTGTTCCCGATGAACCAGCAGGGGGAGGACCTGATGATGCAGGCCCCCAGCGTGGTGGAGGAGGCGCGGCTGAAGGAGCTGCACATCCGGGTGCAGATGCCGCCCGTGGCGAAGAAGTAAGCGGTTTTCCCCGTGCGGGCGCGGCCGGTCGCCCCTATGTTGGGGCCATGATGCGCCGCACCCTCCTGGCCGCCGCGGCGGCCCTGTGCCTTGCCACCCCCGCCTGGGCCACGCCCGAGCCGGGGCACGAGGCCATGCTGGCGCACCGCGCCGCCTATCGCCTGGCGCTGGATTCGGTGCGCGACGGCTCGGGCGTGACCCAGGCCGCGGGCATCATGCTGTTCGAGGTGGTGGACGCCTGCGACGCCTGGGCCAGCCGCCAGCGCTTCACCCTGGTGGTGGGCGACCGCGACGGCAACGCCATCGAGACCTCCTCGGACTACAACACGCTGGAGGCCAAGGACGGCACCACCCTGCGCTTCTCGCTCACCCAGCTGACGGAAGGGGCGGTGACCGCCCGCGTGGCCGGTGACGCCGAGGTGACCGCGCAGGGCGGGCGCATCCGCTACAGCGAGCCCGCCGCCAAGGAGGAGCCGCTGCCGCAGGGCACCCTGCTGCCCATGGTGCACACCCTGCGCGCCCTGGCCGCGGCGCGCGGCGGCCAGCGCCTGCTGGCGGCGCCGCTGTTCGACGGCACCAACGCCGAGGGCGCGCAGGACACCACCACCATCTTCTCCGGCGGCTGGCAGCCCCCGCAGGAGGGCAGCCGCTTCGCCCAGCTGCGCGACCAGGGCAGCGCGCGCATGCGCATCGCCTTCTTCGACCGCAGCCCCGGCGGCGCGGGCGCCGGCACGCCGGACTACGAGGTGAGCCTGCGCTACTACGCCAACGGCGTGGCGGACGAGCTGAAGATGGATTTCGGCGACTTCACCGTGAACGCGACGCTGGCGGAGCTGCAGCCCATCCCCTCGCCCTGCTGAGGGGTCAGAAGCGGGCGGCCACCGCCGCGCGCTCGGCCTCGGTCATGTGCAGGCCCAGCTTGGTGCGGCGCCACAGCACGTCCTCCGCCGTGGCGGCCCATTCGCGCGCACGCATCCAGTCCAGCTCGCGCTCGCTCAGCGTGGCGCCCAGGTGGGCGCCGGGCTCGCCCGCCATCACCTCCGGCAGCAGCGAGCCATGGGTGCGCACCAGCCGGGGCAGCCATTCCGGCGGCACCAGGGGCAGGGCGCGGGCCATCTCCTTCGCGAACTGCTCGTGCGTGCGGCCGCCCAGGTCGCCGCCGGGCAGGGTGGCGCGCGCCGTCCAGGGCGTGCCGGCGCGGCCGATGGCGGCGCCCACCCGGGCGGCGGCCTCCTCGGCCAGGCGGCGGAAGGTGGTGATCTTGCCGCCATAGACGCTGAGCAGCGGCGCCCCGGCCTCATCCAGCTTCAGCACGTAGTCGCGCGTCACCGCGCTGGGGTCCTCGGCGCCGTCGTCGAACAGGGGGCGGACGCCGCTGTAGGTCCAGGCGATGTCGTCCGGCGCCACCTGCCGGCGAAACTGGCGCGACACGGCGGCGCAGAGGTAGGCCGCTTCCTCCGGCGTGCAGCGGGCCTCGGCCGGGTCGCCCTCGTGCGGGACGTCGGTGGTGCCGACCAGGGTGAAGCGCCCCTCATAGGGGATGGCGAAGACCACGCGGCGGTCGTCGTTCTGCAGGATGTAGGCGTGCGCGCCCTCGTACAGCCGGGGCAGGACGATGTGCGAGCCGCGGATCAGGCGCACCTTGCCCGGCGGCAGGGCGTGGGCGGCGTCCAGCGCCTTCTGCACCCAGGGGCCGGCGGCGTTCACCAGGGCGCGGCACTGCACCACCTCGCCATCCTCCAGCGTCACGCGCCAGTGGTCAGGGTGGCGCTCGGCGGCCTGGAAGGCGCAGCGCGGGCGGATCTCGGCGCCGCGGGCGGCGGCGTCCATGGCGCAGAGCAGCACCAGGCGGCTGTCCTCCACCCAGGCGTCGGAATAGGCGAAGGCGTGGGTGAACTCGGGCTTCAGGGGCGCGCCGCGCGGGTCCTGGGCGGTGCGGAACGCCTCCGCCCCGGGCAGCGAGACGCGGCGGGCCAGGTGGTCGTACAGGAACAGCCCGGCGCGCAGTAGCCAGCGCGGGCGCATCTCCGGCCGGTGGGGCAGCACGAAGCGCAGCGGCCAGATGATGTGCGGGGCGGTGCGCAGCAGCACCTCGCGCTCGCCCAGCGCCTCGCGCACCAGGCGGTACTCGTGGTGCTCCAGGTAGCGCAGGCCGCCGTGCACCAGCTTGGAGGAGGCCGAGGAGGTGGCCTGGGCGAGGTCCGCCTTCTCCAGCAGGAGGACGGAGTGGCCGCGCCCGGACAGGTCCCGCGCGATGCCCGCGCCGTTCACCCCGCCGCCCACCACCACGATGTCGAAATGCCGCATGAGGGCCTATCTAGAGCAGGCGCGCGCGGATGCGAGTCACCAGCACCTCGGCGACCAGAACCACGAGCAGGATGGCCAGCAGCACGGTCGCCACGCGCTCCCACTGGAAGAAGTTGATGGCATCGTCCAGCACCACGCCGATGCCGCCCGCGCCCACCAGCCCCAGCACGGCGGATTCGCGCAGGTTGATGTCCCAGCGGAACAGGGCGATGCCCCAGAAGGCCGGCTGCACCTGCGGCCAGACCGCCTTGAGCATGCGCGACGGCCAAGGGGCGCCGGCGGCCACCAGGGCCTCCACCGGGCCGGCGGCGGTCTCCTCCAGCGCCTCGGCCAGCAGCTTGCCGACGAAGCCCACCGAGCGGAAGGCGATGGCGAACACCCCCGCCGCCGGGCCGGGCCCGAACACCGCGACGAAGACCAGCGCCCAGACCAGCGAGTTGACCGAGCGCGAGGCCACCAGCACCAGTTGCGCCAGCAGGTTCAGCGCCCTGACGCGGCAGATGTTGCGCGCCGCCAGCAGCGCGAAGGGCAGCGCCAGCGCGATGCCCAGCAGCGTGCCTAGGGTGGCGATGTGCACCGTCTCCAGCAGCGCGGCGTGGACGGAGGGGTAGTAGTGGCCGAGGTCGGGCGGCCACATGCGCAGCAGCAGGTCGGCCATCTGCTCGGGCGCATCGTGCAGGAACTCGGGGATGATCTCCACCGTGCGCACCGCCCAGGCCAGGGCGGCGACGATGCCGAGCGTGAGGGCGAGGCGGGCCAGCCGCTCGCCGGCGTCGTGGCGCACCCAGGTGCGGGTCATCGCAGCGCCGCCCGGATGCGGCCCGAGAGCAGCTCGGCCGCGAAGATGAGGGCGATGATGGACAGCAGGATGGCGGCCACGAAGTCGTAGTCGAAGCGCTTGAAGGCGGCGAACAGCGTGCCGCCGATGCCGCCCGCGCCGACGATGCCCACCAGGGTGGAGTTCCGCAGGTTGGAATCGAGCTGGTAGATGCAGAAGCCCACGAAGCGCGACGCCACCTGCGGCAGCACGCCGTAGACGAGCACGGAGGCGGGCGGGGCGCCGGTGGCGCGCACCGCCTCCACCTGCTTCATGCTGATCTCCTCGATGGCCTCGGCGAACAGCTTGGCGACGAAGCCCATGGAGGCGACGGTCAGCGCCGCCACCCCCGCCAGCGCCCCGAAGCCCAGCGCCTTCACGAACAGGATGGCGACGATGACGTAGTGCAGCGAGCGGCACACGGCGATGACGGCGCGCGTCGGCGCGGCCAGCCACCAGGGCGCCAGGTTGCGCGCCGCCATCAGCCCCAGCGGCAGCGAGAGCAGGATGCCCAGCGCGGTGGAGATCAGCGCGATCTGGATGCTTTCCAGCATGCCTTCCAGCAGCAGCTCCCACCGGGTGAAGTTGGGCGGCCACATGCGCGCCAGGAAGCGCCCGCCCTCGCCCAGCCCGGTCAGCAGCCGCTCGCCGGACAGGCCCAGCTGCGTGCTGGCCCACAGCGCGTAGAGCGCCAGCAGCAGCAGGCCGATGCGCATCGGCCAGTCCGGGGCGAAGGGGGTGCGCAGCCTCACAGCCAGTCCTCGCCGCCGTAGATGTCGCGCAGGTGGTGGTCGCGCAGCTCCGCCGGCGGGCCGTCGAACACCACGGCGCCGCCGGTCATGCCCACCACGCGGCCGGCGAAGCGCCGCGCGAGCTCCACGTTGTGGATGTTCACGATCACCGGCACCCCGGCCTCGGCGGTCAGGCGGGCCATCAGCTCCATCACCTCCACCGCCGTCTTGGGGTCCAGCGAGGAGGTGGGCTCGTCGGCCAGCAGGATGTCGGGGCGCTGCATCAGGGCGCGGGCGATGCCCACCCGCTGGCGCTGCCCGCCCGACAGCGCGTCGGCCCGGCGCGTCGCGTGCTCCGGCAGGCCCACCGCGTCCAGCAGGGCGAAGGCGCGCTCCACGTCCCCGGCCGGGTAGCGGCGCAGCCAGGCGCGCCAGGCGGGCACGTAGCCCAGGCGGCCGGACAGCACGTTCTCCATCACCGACAGGCGCTCCACCAGGTTGTATTCCTGGAACACCATGCCGATGCGGCGGCGGGCGCGGCGCAGCGCGCCGCCGCGCAGGCCGGTCAGCGCCTCGCCGCGCAGGGTGATGGTGCCGCGGGTGGGCTCCACCAGCCGGTTGATGCAGCGCAGCAGGGTGGACTTGCCGGTGCCCGAGGGGCCGATGACGGCGGTCATGCCCTGCGCCCCGATGGCCAGGTCGATGCCGCGCAGCACCGGCACCCCGGGCTGGTACTCCTTCACCAGCCCGCGGATCTCCAGGAGGGGGGCGGCGCTCACTGCGGGCGGGGCGCCTGCTGCTGCTGCTGGGCGGCGCGGCGGCGCGCCTCGGCCTCCAGCTCGCGCCGGCTCTCGGCGTCGAAGGCGGCGCGGGTGTAGGGGGCGTTCACCGCGTCGGCCACCGCGCGCACCGGGGCCCATTCGCGCAGGTAGGTGGCGGGCCAGAAGCGGTCGTTGCCGCCCAGGTCTCGGCGCATCGCCTCCGGGAAGCGGTAGTCGAAGAAGCATTGCCGGATGCGCTGCGCCAGTTCCGGCTGCAGGTCGTGCGCGTGGGCGAAGGAGGAGGTGGGGAAGGGGTCGGAGCGCCAGACCTCGCGCAGGTTCTCCGCCCGCACTTGGCCGCGGCCGACCATGCGGTTGTACACGTCGCTGGCCACCGGGGCGGCGTCGTAGTCGCCGGCGTTCACGCCCATGACGCTGCGGTCGTGGCCGCCGGAGTACACCACGCGGTAGTCGGTGTCGGGCGTGACGCCCAGGGCCGGGAACAGCGCGCGCGGCGCCAGGTTGCCGGAGTTGGAGGTGGCCGAGGTGTGCGCCACCCGCCGCCCGCGCAGGTCGGCCAGGGTGCGGATGTCGCTGCTCGCGCGCGCCAGCACGACGACGCGGTAGCTCTCGAACTCGCGCTCGTTGCCCTTGATGGCGAAGGGCACCGCGCCGGCGAGGTTCACCGCGAAGGCGGTGGGGCCGGTGGAGAAGCCGGCGATGTGCAGCCGCCCCGACCGCATGGCCTCCACCTGCGCGGCGTTGGACGTCACCTGGAAATACACCACCCGCTTGCCGGTGCAGGCAGACAGGTGCTCCAGCAGCGGGCGGAACTGGGTAGCGTAGAGGGCCGGGTCCTCCACCGGGGTGTAGGCGAACACCAGGGTGGAGGGGTTGCGCAGGCGCCCCGCCTCGCGCGGCGGGTCGGCCACGAGGTCGCGGTCCTCGTCGCAGAAGGCGTCATCCAGCGCGCCGCGGTGGGTGCAGGCGGCGGTCGGGCTGCCGGCCTGGGCCAGGGCGAGGCCGGGCAGGAGGGCAAGCGCCGCGGCGGCGGCGATGGTGCGGATCATCGGGCGTTCCCTGCCATGTCGTTGCCGGCAGAGTAGCGGCGGCGGGTGCCGCTGTCAGCGGCAAGGGCGGGTTAACCTTCGGCGGCGCAGCGTGGGCGCTCGACCAGCCCGGACAGACCCCCCATGCGCCTGCCCTCCCTGAGCCTCGCCGCCCGCATCACCGCCGGATTCCTCGCGATGCTGACCGCCTCCCTGGTGGCGTTGCAGCTGTTCGCCGGCTGGAGCGAGCGGCGGGCGGAGGAGGCGGCGCTGCGCGCGCGGCTGGAGCGCGACCTGCTGCTGCTGGAGGGCATGACGGAGCGCCTGTCCGGCGGCGGTGCCTGGCGCCTGACGGAGGACGGGCGGCTGGCCCGCGGCCCCCTGGTGCTGGACGGCGCCAACGAGGTGGTGGACCTGGTGTCGCGCGCCTCAGGCGGGGTGGCCACGGTGTTCAAGGGCGACGAGCGCGTGGCGACCAGCGTGCAGCGCCCCGACGGCACGCGCGCCGCCGGCACCCGCCTGGCCGCCGGCCCGGCGCGGGAGGCCGCGCTGGGCCAGGGCCAGGCCTATCGCGGCCCCGCCGACATCCTGGGCCGCCCGCACCTGACCATCTACGCGCCGGTGAAGGACGCGCAGGGCAGGGTGCTGGGCCTGCTGTTCGTGGGCCAGGACGGCGGCGTGCTGGCCGCCATGGCCTGGCGCCACGCGATGGTCACCCTGGCGGCGGCGCTGGCGCTGCTGCTGGCGGCAGGGCTGGGCGGCTGGTGGCTGGTGCGGCGGCAGATGCGGCCGCTGGGCGTGCTGTCCGCCCGCCTGCTGGCCCTGGCCGAGGGCGGGCTGACCGAGCCGGTGCCCGGGACCGGGCGGCGCGACGAGATCGGCGGCATGGCGCGCGCGCTGGAGGTGCTGCGCGGTGCCCTGGCGACGGCGGAGCGGGAGCGCGGAGAGGCCGGCCTGGCCCGCGCCGCCCTGGAGGCGAGCCGGCGGGAGGACGCCGCCCGGCTCGCCGGCGAGATGGAACAGGCGCTGGCCGAGGCGTCGGAGAAGCTGGCCGGCCGCGCCCAGGCCACGCTGGGCGCGGCCGGCCGCCTGGGCGAGGTGGCGGAGCAGGCGAAGGTCCATGCCGGCACGCTGGACGCCGGGGCGAGCGGCGCCATGGCGCATGTCCAGGCGGTCGCGGCCGCCGCGGAAGAGCTGGCGGCCAGCATCGGCGAGATCACCCGCCGGGTGGAGGGCGCCTCGAGCATGGCGGCCCAGGCGGCCGGCCAGGCGAACTCGGCCGACCAGACGGTGCGGGCGCTGTCCCTGGCTGCCCAGCGCATCGGCGAGGTGATCCGGCTGATCGAGTCCATCGCCTCCCAGACCAACCTGCTGGCGCTGAACGCCACCATCGAGGCGGCGCGGGCGGGCGAGGCGGGCAAGGGCTTCGCCGTGGTGGCCAGCGAGGTGAAGGCGCTGGCCGCGCAGACCGCCAAGGCCACGGAGGACATCGCGGCGCAGGTCTCCGCCATCCAGGGCAGCAGCGACAGCGCGGCCCAGGCGCTGGAGGGCATCGGCCGCATGGTGCGGGAGCTGGACGCCATCAGCGCCAACATCGCCGAGGGCATGGCCCAGCAGGGCGAGGCGACGCGCGAGATCGCCCGCGCCGTGGCCGAGGCCGCGCGGGCGACCGGCGAGGTGACGTCGGAGGCGCAGGTGCTGGCCCGCGACGTGGAGGCCACCGACGCCGCCGCGCGGGGGCTGCACGCCCTGGCCGACGACCTGCAGGGCGCCGGCCGCTTCCTGCGCGAGGAGGTGTCGGCGCTGGCCCAGCGGATGCGCGCCGCTTGAGCCGGCGGCGGCGCGGCCCATATCCGGCGCATGAGCGAGATCGAACACGCCACCCTGGGCGGCGGCTGCTTCTGGTGCCTGGACGCCGCCTATCGCGGGGTGAAGGGCGTGACGGAGGTGGTCAGCGGCTATGCCGGCGGCCACGTGCCGAACCCGACCTACGAGCAGGTCTGCGGCAAGCAAACCGGCCACGCCGAGGTGGTGCGCCTGGCCTTCGACCCGGCGGTGGTGTCCTACGCGGACCTTCTGCGGATGTTCTTCACCCTGCACGACCCCACCACCAAGGACCGCCAGGGCGCCGATGTCGGCCCGCAATACCGCAGCGTGGTGTTCACCCACGGCACCGCGCAGGAGGAGGCGGCGCGCGACGTGATGGCCGAGGCCCAGGCGGCGTGGGAGGCGCCCATCGTCACCGAGATCCGCCCCGCGGCCGAGTTCTGGCCGGCGGAGCCGGAGCACCAGGACTACTACGCGCGCAACCCGTGGTCGGGCTATTGCCGGGCCGTGGTGGGGCCGAAGGTGAGCAAGTTCCGCAAGTCCTTCGCCGACCGTCTGGCTGGGTGACAGGGCGCCCGGCTTGAAACCGGCGCCCATCCGGGGTTTTCTCCGGCCACACCCCATGATGGGAAGCCGGCCGGCCATGTGGCGCGCATTCTGCCTGTTCCTGCTGCTCGCCGCCCCGGCGCGGGCCGACCTCGTCTTCGTGCTGAATTCGGGCGAGGCGACCATCTCCGTGATCGACGCCGCCACCCGCACGGAGATCCGCCGCCAGCCGGTGCTGCGCGAGGTGCACCACCTGGTCGTCACGCCTGACGGCTCGCAGCTGGTGGTGGGGGACAGCGGCGGCAACGAGCTGATCTTCCTCGACCCCGCCACCGGGCAGGTGCTGCGGCGCGAGCGCGTCTCCAACCCCTATCATTTGGAGTTCAGCCCGGACGGGCGGTTCCTGGTCGTCGCCTCGCTGCGGCGCGACCAGGTGGACATCTACGACGCGGCGACGCTGGCGCTGCTCCATCGCTTCCGCCAGCCCGACAAGCCCTCCCACGTCGCGTTCAGCCCGGACAGCCGCTGGGCCTACGTCACGCTGCAGGGCTCCGGGCAGGTGGCGGCGGTGGACCTGGAGGCGCGGGCCACCGCCTGGGTGCAGGATGTGGGGCCGGAGCCCGCGGGGATCATCTGGCACCGCGGCCAGCTGCTGGTGGGGCTGATGGGGCGCGAGGAATTCGTGGCGCTGGACCCGCGCACGCGGGAGGTGCGCACCGCCTTCCGGCTGGGGCGCGGGGCGCACACCATCTTCCCCGCGCCGGACGGGCGCAGCCTCTGGGCCACCTCGCGCGTCGATTCGCGGCTGGCCGAGGTGGACGCGGCGACCCTGGAGGTGAGGCGCGTCTTCGAGATCCCCGGCGGGCCGGATTGCATCGCCTTCGACGCCGAGGGCCGCCTCTACGCCACGCTGCGCTGGGTCGGGCGGCTGCTGGTGCTGGACCCGCGCACCGGCGAGCATTCCACCATCCGCGTCGGGCGCTCGCCGCACGGCGTCTTCGCCATGCCGCGGCGCGAGGGCCTGGGCGCGGCCTTCGCCTTCCAGCTGCCCGGCGCGGCCAGCGGCTCCCGCCCCATGCGGGAGGCGCCGCCGCGCGGGCTGGCCGCCGTGCCGACCGACCCGGCGCTGCCGGTGCAGCCGGTGGCCGGCGCGCGGCGATGACCCGCCGGCGCGCCCTGCTGGGCGCCGCGGCCCTGCTGCCGGCGCCGGCCCTGGCGCAGCGCTGCGCCGGCACCCTGTACCTGACGGTGGACACCGGCTGGTCGCGCGAGGCGGAGCTGATCGCCGAGGCGATGCGCCGGCACGCGGTGCGCGCCACGCTGTTCGTCGCCAACGAGCGCACGCACCGCGGCGACCGCCAGCTGGAGGAAGGCTGGGCGCCGTTCTGGCGCGCCCGCGCCGCCGAGGGCCACGCCTTCGCCTCGCACACCTGGCGGCACTGGTATTTCCGCGGCGACCCGGGGCCGGGCCGCACCTCCTACGCCTCGCGCCAGGGCGAGGGCGCGGAGGTGCTGGACCAGGAAGCGCTGTGCGCCGAGCTGCTGCGGCCGCTGGAGGCGCTGCGCCGCTGGGTGCCGGAGGCGCGGATCCTGCCGCTGTGGCGGGCGCCGGGCGGCATCGTCACGCCCGGGGCGGTGCGGATGGCCGCCGCCTGCGGCCTGCGCCACCAGGGCTGGACCGCGCGCGGCTTCCTGGGCGACGAGCTGGACAGCGCCGCCCACCCCAACGAGGCGCTGCTGCGCCGCAACCTGGCCGGCATCCGCGATGGCGAGGTGCTGGTGATGCACTGGGGCGTGCGCTCGCGCCGCGAGCCCTTCGGGCTGGTGTTCGAGCGCCTGCTGGCCGGGCTGAAGGAACGCGGCTTCTGCTTCGCCCCGCTGCCCGAGGGAGGCATCGCGTGATGGAGTGGCTGCGCGAGCGCTACGACCTTTTCACCGGCTGGGCCTTCGAGGGGCTGCTGCAGCCGCTGATGTACCGCGCCGGCCTGATGGACTGGGCCGACGAGGCCTTCATGTGGATGGACTTCGTGCTGTTCGGCCTGCTGCAGGTGGCGGTGGTGGTGGCGGTGTGCTGGCCGCTGGAGCGCTGGAACCCGGTGGAGCGCTGGGCCGACCGCCGCGTGGTGTGGACCGACATGGCCTACACCCTGCTGGCGCGGCTGGGCGTGCTGCCGCTGCTGGGCTTCGTGCTGTTCTTCGCGGCGCAGACCCGCATCGAGGCGCTGATCGCCGATTCCGGCTGGGTGCCGCCGACGCTGGAAACCTTCGTGCCGGCGCTGCGCGAGCATCCCTTCGCGGCGCTGCTGGTCTACCTCGTGGTGCTGGACTTCGCGGCCTACTGGCACCACCGCTTCCAGCACATGTTCGGCTGGTGGTGGGCGCTGCATTCCATCCACCATGCCCAGGCGCAGATGACCTTCTGGACCGACGACCGCAACCACGTGCTGGACGACGTGCTGGCGGCGGCGTGGTTCGGGCTGGTGGCGGTGGCCATCGGCGTGCCGCCGGGGCAGTTCCCCATCATCCTTCTGGTGCTGCGGCTGGCGGAAAGCCTGAGCCACGCCAATGTCCGGCTGGATTTCGGGAGCGTGGGGGAAAGGCTGCTGGTTTCGCCGCGCTTCCACCGGCTGCACCACGGGGTGCTGAGCATCGGCCAGGCCGGCAAGAACTACGGCGTGCTGCTGCCGGTGTGGGACTGGATGTTCGGCACGGCGGATTTCCGCCGCGGCCACTTCCCGCGCACCGGCGACCCGACGGCCCCGCCGACCTATGTGCGCGGCGGCTGGCTGCGCCAGCAGGGCGCGGGGCTGCGGGAGGTGTGGCGGGCCGTCACGGGGCGGCGCCCAGCAGGCTGAGCGCCAAGCCGGCCAGGGCGGTGAGCCCCAGCGTGCGCACCACGCCCAGCCGCAGCCCGAACAGCAGCACCCCCGCCAGCACGGACAGCGCCAGGGCGTCCCACCGCAGCGTGTGCCAGGCCGGCAGCAGCCCCGGCACCTCTGCGAACAGCACGCGCAGGGCGAACCACAGCGCCAGGTTGGCGATGACGCCGACCACCGCCGCCGTCACCGCCGCCAGCGCGCCGGCCAGCTTGGCGTGGCCGTGCAGCCGCTCCACGTAGGGCGCGCCGAGGAAGATCCACGCGAAGCAGGGCAGGAAGGTGACCCACAGCGTCATCCCGGCGCCGGCCAGCGCGCCCCAGGCGCCGCCCTCGCGCCAGCCGGCCAGGAAGCCCACGAACTGCAGCACCAGGATGAGTGGGCCGGGCGTGGTCTCGGCCAGGCCCAGCCCGGCCAGCATCTCCGGCGCCGAGAGCCAGCCGTAGCGGCCCACCGCCTCCTGCGCCACGTAGGCCAGCACGGCGTAGGCGCCGCCGAAGGTGACCACCGCCATCTGGGAGAAGAACAGCGCCACGTCGGCCAGGCAGCCGCCGCTGCCCATCAGCAGTGCCACCGGCCACAGCCACAGCGCCAGCGCCGCCAGCCCGGCGCGCCGCGCGGCGCCGGCCAGGGCGGCGATGCGGCCGGGCTCGGCGGCCAGGGCGGCGTCCAGCGCCGATTCGCTGCCGCCGGTGCCGCCCTTGTGGCCGGACGGCGCGAAGGCGGCGGGCAGCGCCCAGCCCAGCAGGGCGGCGCCCAGCACCACCAGCGGGAAGGGCACCGCCAGCACGAACAGCGCGGCGAAGGCGGCGGCGGCAACCACCCAGGGCAGCGCGCCCTTCAGGGCGCGGCGCGCGACGCGCAGCAGCGCCTCGACCACCAGCACCAGCACGGCGCATTTCAGGCCCAGGAACAGCGCCGCCATCACCGGCACCTGCCCCAGCGCGGCGTAGAGGAAGGACAGCGCCAGCATCACCAGCGCGCCGGGCAGGATGAACAGCAGCCCGGCCGCCACCCCGCCCTTCACCCCGTGCATCAGCCAGCCCAGGTAGGTGGCGAGCTGCATGGCCTCCGGCCCCGGCAGCAGCATGCAGAAGTTCAGCGCATGGAGGAACCGCGCCTCGCCGACCCAGCGGCGCTCCTCCACCACCTCGCGGTGCATCAGCGCGATCTGCGCCGCGGGGCCCCCGAAGCTCAGGCAGCCGATGCGCGCCCAGACGCGCAGCGCCTCGGCAAAGGGGGGGAGGGACATGCGCGCAGGGTGGGCCGTGCGCCGGCCTTGTCAATTCGGGCGCCGGGCTGTCAGCCGGGCGGCGCCTCCGCGCGGCCCAGCAGGGAACGGGTGTGGCGGTCCTGGAGGGCCAGCAGCAGGTCCAGCCGGGCCAGGGCCGCGGCCAGGCGGTCCGCCGCGCCGCGCCGGCCGGCCCGCAACGCCGCCATCGCGGCGTCGGCCTCGCGCAGCGCGTCGGTGGTGTCGCGCACCGCGGCTTCCAGCGCTTCCGCGGCGCTGGCCAGGGCGGGCAGCGCCCCCGGCGCCGGGGCACCGACCAGGCGGGCGTAGAGGGCAGCGTCGGGCGACATGGCGGCCACCCTGCGGCGGCGCGGGTTAAGGAAGCGTCAAACCAGCAGCGACAGGCCGGACAGCAGCAGCAGCGCCAGCAGCACCAGGCGGAAGCCGCCCTGCGGCAGCCGGTGGAAGGCGGCGAGGCCCAGCAGCATGCCCGCCACCATAGCCGGCAGCGCCGCCGCGGTCAGCCACAGCGCCTCGCGCGTGAAGAAGCCGCCCAGGGCCAGGAAGGGCAGGGTCAGCGCCTGCATGGCGACGATGAAGGGCTGCAGCAGGCCGCGCGTCGCCTCCTTGTCCCACCCCTGGAGGTCGGCCCACATGCCCGGCAGCGCGCCGACATAGCCGCCGATGCCGCCCAGCACGCCGGAGGCCAGCGCCACGCCGGCATCCGCCGCCGGCCCGCCGGCCACCCGCGGCGCGGGCAGGCGCAGGCCGATGCGCGCCAGCATCCAGGCGGAATACACCACCAGCAGGGCGCCGACGCCCGCGGTCATCGGCCGCGCCGGCACGGTGGCCAGCAGCCAAACCCCCAGCGGCAGCCCCGGCACGGCGAACAGCACGAAGCGGCGCAGCCGCGGCCAGTCCACGTGGCGCCACACCGCCCGCAACGCCAGCGACTGCACCAGGAAGGAGCCCATCACCAGCACCGGCGCCGTGGTGGCCGGCGGCAGCAGGTGCAGCAGCAGCCCGGCGCCGACCAGCACGAAGGCGAATCCCGCCATGCCGGCGCAGAAGGCCGCGACGAAGCACGCGGCGGAAAGGATCAGCGCCTCGGTCACCGGGCTATTCGCGGCGCAGCACGTGGTCGGTCAGCCAGGCGGCCACCGGCTGCGGGCGGAAGCCGGCGCGCAGGGCGGCCTCGTCGTACTCGTCCGCCAGCCATTCCTCGAAGGGCACGCCGCGCGCCTCGGCCGGGGCGTAGGCGGCGAAGAAGGCGTCGAGGATGCCGGTGCGCGCGGCCGCCACGTGGCCGTGCTTCCAGGACAGCTCGCGCGCCGCCTCGGCCGCGGTGCCGCCATGGATAAGGCGCCAGACGCCCGCGGCAAGCCCGGTGCGGTCGGCGCCGGACTTGCAGTGGATCAGGATGGGGCGCGGCAGGGAGCGGTACAGGCCGATCAGGCGCTGCAGGCGGTCCTTGTGGGGGGCGCCGCGGCTTTCCAGCGGCTGGTCGGCATGCGCCAGCCCCAGCCGCGCCGCCGCCGCCCGGCCCAGCGCGTCCGAGCCGCAATCCGGCCGGTGGCCGCGCAGGTTGATGACGGAGCGCAGCCCGTGCCGGCGCGCCGCCTGCTCCAGCTGCCAGGGCAGCGGGTGGTTGGAGCGGTAGAGCGCGCCGCTCTCCACCACGCCCCAGTTGCGCCAGGGCAGGCGCAGCAGGGCGTGGTCCACGAGCAGGCTGTTCAGCCAGGGGGACATGCGGGCTGTGTGCCCGCGCGCCGCCCCGGCGTCCAGTCAGCGGCGGGAGGAGTTGATGGCCGGGGCGTTGGTCGCCTCGGTCTGGGTGGTCTGCGCGCCGGCGCCCTGCATGCCGCCGCCGGAGCGCGCCGCCTGCGAGGTCGCGGTGTCGGAGGGCGAGGCGCCGGCCTGCGTGGCCGGGCGCATGTCCTGGCAGGCGGCCAGGGCGAGGGGGGCGAGCAGCAGGGCGGGCAGGGCGAGGCGGCGCATCGGCGGGGGTCTCCTTCGAATGGGAAGCCCCCAGGCAACGCCGCCCTGCCGGGGTGGTTGCTAGTCCAGCCGCGCGCCGGAAATCCGCACCATCTCCTGCCACATCGGGCGCTCGCGCCGCGCCCGCGCCCAGACCCCGTCGGGCGAGGAGCCGACGGCGTGGGCGCCGGTGCGCAGGAAGCGCTCCTTCACCGCCGGCTCGGCCGCGATCTCCTGCATCAGGGCGGAAGCGCGCTGGATGATGGGGGCGGGGACGTTGGCCGGGAAGGCCATGGCGCACCAGGACTGCACCTCGAAATCCGGCACCCCGGCCTCGGCCAGGGTGGGCACGTCGGGCAGGGCGGGGTGGCGCTGCGGCGAGGTGACGGCGAGCGCCCGCCCGCGCCCTTCCTGCACCAGCGGCACGTAGGAGGCGAGGTTGTCCAGCGCGAAGGTGAGGTCGCCCGACAGCATGGCGGGAATGATCTGCGCCGCGCCGCGGAACGGCACATGGGTGCCGTCCAGCCCCTGGCGGGCGCAGAACAGCGCGCCGCAGAGCTGCGCCGTGGTGCCGACGCCCGGCGAGCCGTAGGACACGCCGTTGCGCCGCGCCTTGCCCCACTCCACGAACTCGCGCAGCGTGCGGGCCGGCACGTGCTGGGAGGAGACGACCAGGACGTTCGGCAGCTCCCAGTGCATGGAGATGGGCTGGAAGTCGCGGTCGGCGTTGAAGGGCAGCCGCTCGTACAGGAAGGTGGCGATGCTCCAGACGCCCAGGGTCAGCGGGGCCATGGTGTAGCCATCGGGGGTGCTCTTCGCCAGGGCGTCGGCGCCGATGTTGCCGCCCGCGCCGGGCCGGTTCTCGATGACGAAGGACTGGCCGGTGCGGCGCTGCAGCTCCTCGCACAGGATGCGGCACAGCACGTCGGTCGAGCCGCCGGGTGGCCAGGGGACGACCACGCGCACCGGGCGCTCGGGCCATTGGCCCTGGGCGGCGGCGAGGCCGGGCACGGCCAGGAGCGGGGTGGCAAGCAGGCCGCGTCGGCTGGGACGGATCATCCCGGGCATCCTCCGATGATTGTGGTTGGAGGGAAGGATGCGGCAAGCCCGCCGCCGCGGCAACGCTTGCTTCAGCATTCGGCGCCACGATGCGGCCATGCCCGCGCCACGCCTCCGCCGGCGCGGCCCGCCAACCTGGCGCCACCTGCCGGAACGACCGCCCATGCTGCTGTCCGTGATGCTTCGCCTGCGCCGCTGGCTCCGCTACCGTCCGGAGCGGCGCTACATGCGTGGCACTGACAGAAGGCGAGTTTGACGCGTCTTTGCAACCTGTGGTTTACATCTTTCCAGGTTTTCGCCTGGGGCGCCGATGGGCCAGACGGACGGGTTGCGCGGGATGGAGGAAGGGCGGGTCGTCTGGGGCGACCCGATGGCGGAGCGCCCCTTCGCCCCGCCCGAGGCCTATGAGCAGCCCGCGCGCCCCTTCGCCTCCACCGGGCCACAGGGCCACCGCCAGCGGATGCGCGAGAAGCTGGTCCATCGCGGCCCCGATTCGCTGGCCGACTACGAGCTGCTGGAGATGCTGCTCTATCCCGCCATCCGCCTGGGCGACACCAAGCCGCTGGCCAAGGCGCTGATCAACCGCCACGGCTCGCTGGCGCGGGTGCTGTCGGCCCGCGCCGACGTGCTGGCGCGCGAGCCGCAGCTGGGGGTCAACGGCGCCGCCGCGCTGAAGCTGGTGCAGGCCGCCGCGCTGCGCCTGGCCCAGGCCGAGGCGATGGAGATGCCCGTGCTGTCCAACTGGGACGTGCTGATGGGCTACCTGACCGCCGCCCTGGCGCGCGAGAGCACCGAGCAGTTCCGCGTGCTGTTCCTGGACCCGCGCAACCGCCTGATCGCCGACGAGGTGCTGCACCGCGGCACCGTGAACCACGCCCCGGTCTATCCGCGCGAGGTGCTGAAGCGCGCGCTGGAGCTGCACAGCACCGCGCTGATCCTGGTGCACAACCACCCCAGCGGCGACCCCACGCCCAGCGGCGCCGACGTGGAGATGACCCGGCGCATCGTCGCCGCCGCCGAGCCGCTGGAGGTGTCGGTGCATGACCACGTGGTGATCGCCGCCGGCGCCTGGGCCAGCCTGCGCCAGCTGGGCCTGATGTAGCGACGGGATTCCCCGCCCAGGGCGCGGACACGCCGGTGATGCGCGGCGACTCGTTTCGGCGCTAGGCTGCGCGGGCCCGCAGGGAGGGGCACGCCATGGAAGCCGACCCCCGGAGCTACGTCTCCACGGGCAGCCTGCCGCCCGCGGAGCGGGTGCAGGCCGCGGTGGAGGAGGCGCACCGCCGCTTCGCCACGCTGGATGACGGCGCGGTGTCCGCCGTGTACCCGGCGCTGGAGCGGGTGGACCCCGGCCTGTGGGGCCTGTGCGTGGCCACGGCGGACGGGCGCAGCTTCGCCGCCGGCGATGCGGGCCATCCCTTCACCATCATGTCCGTGTCAAAGCCCTTCGTCTTCGCGCTGGTCTGCGCCGCCATCGGCCCCGCGGTCCTGCGGGAGAAGGTGGGGGTGAACGCCACCGGCTACGCCTTCAACTCGGTGGCCGGGGTCGAGCGCAGCCCGGACGGGCGCACCAACCCCATGGTGAATGCCGGCGCCATCGCCACCACCAGCCTGGTGCCGGGCGCCGACGCCGCGGCCAAATGGCGTTTCCTGCACGAGGGGCTCTCGCGCTTCGCCGGACGGAGCCTGCCGATGAACGGGGAGGTGCTGGATTCCGCGCGGCGCACCAACCACCGCAACCGGGCGCTCGCCTCCTTCCTGCGCTCGGTCGGCGCCATCTACGCCGAGCCGATGGAGGCGGTGGACCTCTACACCATGCAGTGCTCGCTGGACGTCACCGCGCGCGACCTGGCGGTGATGGGCGCCACGCTGGCCGATGGCGGGGTGAACCCGCTGACCGGCGAGCGGGTGGTGAGCCCCGCCGACTGCCACCACGCCCTGGCGGTGATGACCATCGCCGGGATGTACGAGACCTCGGGCGACTGGCTCTACGAGGTCGGGCTGCCGGGCAAGAGCGGCATCGGCGGCGGCATCGTCACCGTCGCGCCGGGCAAGGGGGCGCTGGGCACCTTCTCGCCGCGGCTGGACGCCGCGGGCAACAGCGTGCGCGGCCAGGCGGCGGCGCGCCACCTGTCCGTCGCGCTGGGCCTGGACATCCTCGCCTCCGAACCCGTGGGAGCTTCCGCATGAGCGCGACCGAGACCCGCGACTCCTGGGTGCCGATGATCGTCATCGCGCTGGGCCAGGCCATCATGTCGTTCAACGTGGCGGCGCTGCCGGTGTCGCTGTCGGGCATGGTGGAGAGCTTCGGCGTGCCGCCCACCACGGTGGCGACGGGCATCGTCATGTACTCGCTGTCGGTGGCGGGCTTCGTGATGCTGGGCGCCAAGCTGGTGCAGCGCTTCGGCTCCACCGCCGTGTTCCGGGTGGTGATCGCGCTGTTCGGGCTGGGGCAGGTGGTGATGGTGATGTCGCCCACCGCCACCTTCATGCTGGCGGCGCAGCTGCTGGTGGGGCTGGCGGCGGCGGTGAACGTGCCGGCGCTGGTGGCGCTGATCGCCAACCACTATCGCGGGCAGCAGCAGGCCACGGCGGTGGGCGCGCTGGGCTCGGCCCGCGCCGCGGCGGGCGTGGCGGCCTTCCTGATCGGCGGGATGCTGGGCACCTTCCTGGGCTGGCGGCCGGTGTTCGGCATCCTGATCGCCGTCTGCGCCCTCATCCTGGTGCTGTCGCCCAGGCTGAAGCCGGAGGCGGCGCGGCCGGAGGTGAGCATCGACCTGGTGGGGGTGGTGCTGGCCGCCGCCTCCATCATCCTGATCGTGTTCGGGTTCAACAACCTCAACCGCTGGGGGCTGGGGGCGGCGCGTCCGGCGGCGCCCTTCGACGTCATGGGCATGTCGCCGGCGCCGCTGATGATCGTTTCCGGCATCGTGCTGCTGCAGGGCTTCATCCTGTGGTGCCGGCGGGTGCAGGCGCGCGGCGGCACCCCTCTGCTGGACCTGCGCGTCATCACCTCCCACCAGGAGCGCGCGGCGGTGATCGCGCTGTTCAGCGTGGTGGCGCTGGAGGCGATGCTGAACTTCTCCGTGCCGCTCTACATCCAGATCGTGCAGGGGCGCAGCCCGATCGAGACGGCGGTGGCGATGCTGCCCTTCAACCTGACGGTGTTCTTCACCGCCATGCTGGTGGTGCGCCTCTACCCGGTGCTCAGCCCGCGCGCCATCGGCATGGCGGGCTTCGCCATCTGCACCGTCTCGCTGTTCTGGCTGGCCTGGGTGATCCGCAACGACTGGTCGGCCCTGGTGGTGATGAGCGGCCTGATCCTGTTCGGCATCGGCCAGGGGGCGCTGGTGACGCTGCTGTTCAACGTGCTGGTGACGGCGGCGCCGAAGGAGCTGGCGGGCGATGTCGGCTCCTTGCGCGGCACCACGCAGAACCTCGCGGCCGGGGTCGGCACCGCGGTGGCCGGCGCGGTGCTGGTGGCGCTGCTGAGCGCGGGCGTCATGCGCTCGCTGGCGGAGAACACCCGGCTGCCGGCCGGGATCCAGTCCCAGCTGGACCTGGAAAGCGTGAACTTCGTGTCCAACGACCGGCTGCGGGACATCATGGCCCGCACCACCGCCACCCCCGCCCAGGTGGAGGAGGCGGTGGCGGTGAACACCGAGGCGCGGCTGCGGGCGCTGAAGGTCGGTTTGCTGATCATGGCCTGCCTCGCCTTGCTCACCATCCTGCCGGCCAGCCGCCTTCCGGCCTACCGGCCCGGGGACATCCCGCCCGGCGGCCCGCCCACCGCGCCGCGCGCCATGCCCGAGGGGGAGGGGGCCTGACTACCAGCCAGCATCCGGCGGCAGCGACATGAGGATGGCCTCGACGTTGCCGCCGGTGCGCAGGCCGAACAGCGTGCCGCGGTCGTGCAGCAGGTTGAACTCCACGTAGCGGCCGCGGCGGTGGCGCTGGATGGCGCGTTCCGACTCGTCGAAGGCTTCTGCCATCCGGCGGCGCAGGATGGCGGGGTAGGCCTGGAGGAAGGCGAGGCCGACATCCTTGGTGAAGGCGAAGTCGGCCTCGGCGCCGCGGCCCGGCGTGCGGTCGCCCAGCCAGTCGTAGAAGATGCCGCCCAGGCCGCGCTCCTCGTTGCGGTGGGGCAGGAAGAAGTACTCGGCGCACCAGCGGGAGAAGCGGGGGTAGTAGTCCGGGTCGTGGCGGTCGCAGGCGGCGCGGAAGGCGTCGTGGAAGAAGGCGGCGTCCTCCTTCGACCACGGGGCCTCCTTGTCCATCGGCGTGATGTCGCCGCCGCCGCCGAACCAGGCGCGGGAGGTGACGATGAAGCGCGTGTTCATGTGCGCGGTGGGGCAGCGCGGCGAGCGGGGGTGCACCACCAGCGAGACCCCGGTGGCCAGGAAGCGGGGGTCTTCCTCCGCGCCGGGGATCTGCTTGCGGAACTCCGGCGAGAACTCGCCGTGGACGGTGGAGATGTTGACCCCCGCCTTTTCCAGCACCTGGCCGCGCAGCAGGCCCATGGTGCCGCCGCCGCCACCGGGGCGCTGCCAGTCGGTGAAGGCGAATCGGCTTTCGCTGCCGGCCTCGGCCTCGATGGCCTCGAAGGCGGCGCAGAGGCGGTCGCGCAGGGTGCGGAACCAGGCGGCAGCGGGGGCGGCGAGGGGGTGGGTGAGGGGTTCGGTCATCTTCGGGCCTGGATAGCGCGGAATGACGCCGATGTGAGACGGAACGGAGGCGCAACCGCGGTTGCCAGGGCCGGGAACCGCCCCTAATAGCAGAGGCGGCGCGGTGCGGGGCGCAGCATGCCCCGTGCCGCGCGCGAAATCCGGTATGAGGTTAGGACCGAATGGCTGACACCATGGCGCCGCAGATGGCCCAGGCCGCCCCGGGGGCGCAGCCCGGCGCGACCAAGCGCGACTTCCTGAAGCTGACCACCGCGGCCTTCGCCGCCGTGGGCGTGGCGGGCATCGCGTGGCCCTTCGTCTCCTCCATGAACCCCTCGGCCGACGTGCTGGCGCTGGCCTCCACCGAAGTGGACCTGACCCCCATCGCGACGGGCCAGGCGGTGACGGTGATGTGGCGCGGCAAGCCGGTCTTCGTGCGCAACCGCACCGCGGAGGAAGTCCAGCAGGCCCGCGCCGTGCCGCTGGGCGAGCTGAAGGACCCCGCCACCGACCAGTCCCGCGTGCGGCGCGACAACTGGCTGGTGATGGTGGGGGTCTGCACCCACCTGGGCTGCGTGCCGCTGGGCCAGAAGCCGACCGACGCCAAGGGCGACTACGGCGGCTGGTTCTGCCCCTGCCACGGCTCGCACTACGACACCTCGGGACGCATCCGGAAGGGGCCCGCCCCGTCCAACCTGCTGATCCCGGACTACGCCTTCACCAACGACACCACGATCCGCATCGGCTGAAGAGGAGCCACCCATGGCCATCGGCCTCCATGACTCGCAGGTGAAGAACCCGGTGCTGCGCTGGATCGACCAGCGCCTGCCGGTCGTCACCATGATGCAGAAGGAGTACGGGACGTTCCCCACGCCCCGGAACTTCAACTACTTCTGGAACTTCGGCGCCCTGGCGATGATCAACCTGGTCATCATGATCGCCACGGGCATCTTCCTGGCGATGAACTACACGCCCCACACCGCCTACGCCTTCGACAGCGTCGAGCGCATCATGCGCGACGTGAACTGGGGCTGGCTGATCCGCTACGTCCACATGAACGGCGCCTCGATGTTCTTCATCGTGGTGTACATCCACATCTACCGCGGCATGTACTACGGCTCCTACAAGAAGCCGCGCGAGCTGCTGTGGATGCTGGGCGTGGTGATCTTCCTGCTGATGATGGCCACCGCCTTCATGGGCTACGTGCTGCCCTGGGGCCAGATGTCCTTCTGGGGCGCCACCGTCATCACCAACCTGTTCAGCGCCTTCCCCGTGGTGGGGCAGAGCATCGTGACGCTGCTGTGGGGCGGCTTCAGCGTGGACAACCCCACCCTGAACCGCTTCTTCAGCCTGCACTACCTGCTGCCCTTCGTGATCTTCGGCGTGGTGTTCCTGCACGTGGCCGCGCTGCACATCACCGGGTCCAACAACCCGCTGGGGATCGAGCCCAAGGGGCCGCAGGACACGCTGCCGTTCCACCCCTACTACACCATCAAGGACTCGGTCGGCATCGTCGCCTACCTGGCGCTGTTCGCCTTCCTGGTGTTCTTCGCGCCGAACTACCTGGGCCACCCGGACAACTACATCCCGGCCAACCCGCTGGTGACGCCGGCGCACATCGTGCCCGAATGGTACTTCCTGCCCTTCTACGCCATCCTGCGCGCGGTGCCGGACAAGCTGGGCGGCGTGCTGCTGATGTTCGGCTCCATCCTGGTGTGGTTCGCGCTGCCCTGGCTGGACACCTCCAAGGTGCGCTCCATGCGGTTCCGGCCGCTGGCCCGCATGTTCTTCTTCCTGTGGGTCATCAGCTTCTTCGTGCTGATGTGGGCGGGCGGCAAGCCGGCCGAGCAGCCCTACGTCATCATCTCGCAGATCGCGACGGCCTACTACTTCGCCTGGTTCCTGGTGATCCTGCCGGTGCTGGGCAAGCTGGAGCGGCCGCTGCCGCTGCCGGAGAGCATCGCCGCCGCCGTGCTGGGCCACCGGGCCGTCCTGGGCGGCGGGCCCATCCCGGCCGCCGCCGCCGCCAAGCCGATGGAGAAGGCCTGACCATGCGTTTCCTCAAGGCCCTCGCCGTCGCGGCGTCGCTCGCCGCCGCCACCCCCGCCCTCGCGGCGGGGGAGGCGCCGCCCGCGCCCAATGCCGGCTTCTCCTTCAACTCTCTGCTGGGCACCTTTGACCGTGCCGCCCAGCAGCGCGGCTTCCAGGTGTACAAGGAGGTCTGCTCTGCCTGCCATTCCATGCGGCTGCTGTCCTACCGCAATCTGCTGGACATCGGGCTGAGCGAGGGCGAGGCGCGGGCCATCGCCGCCTCCTTCACCGTGGTGGACGGCCCGAACGACGAGGGCCAGATGTTCGAGCGCCCGGCCCGGCTGAGCGACCGCTTCAAGCGGCCCTTCGCCAACGACCAGGCGGCGCGGGCTGGCAACAATGGCGCCCTGCCGCCCGACCTGTCGGTGATCACCAAGGCGCGGCATGACGGCGCCAACTACGTGCGCGCGCTGCTGATCGGCTACCGCGACGCGCCGGCCGGCTTCGCCGTGCCGGAGGGGATGCACTACAACGAGTACTTCCCCGGCCACCTGATCGCCATGCCCAACGTGCTGAACGACGGGCAGGTGGAGTTCGCCGACGGCACCCGCGGCACGGTGGATCAGATGGCGCGCGACGTGACCACCTTCCTGGCCTGGGCCGCCGAGCCGGAGACCGAGCGCCGCAAGCAGATGGGCGTGAAGATCCTGCTGTTCCTGGCCATCCTGGGCGGGCTGGCCTACGCCACCAAGCGTAAGGTCTGGGCCGACGTGAAGCACTGAGCGGCCAGCCACCGGCTGCCGCGATCCCCGGCCCCTGCCCGCGCGGCAGGGGCCGTTTTCGTTCGAGAGGATGCAGATGATCCAACCCGTGATCGGCCTGATCGGCGGCTCCGGCCTCTACGACATCGAGGGGCTGGAGGGGCGCGAGTGGCGCCGCGTCGAGACGCCCTGGGGCGAGCCCTCGGACGATCTGCTGTTCGGCGTGCTGGGGGGCGTGCGCTGCGTGTTCCTGCCGCGCCACGGCCGCGGCCACCCGCGCCCGCCCTCCGCCCTCAACTACCGCGCCAACATCGACGCGCTGAAGCGCAGCGGCGTGACGGACGTGATCTCGCTCTCCGCCGTCGGTTCGCTCAAGGAGGAGCTGCCGCCCGGGCATTTCGTGGTGGTGGACCAGTTCATCGACCGCAGCTTCGCACGGGAGAAGAGCTTCTTCGGGGTGGGCTGCGTCGCGCATGTCTCGGTGGCGCACCCGACCTGCCCGCGGCTGTCCGGCGCCGTGGCGCAGGCGGGGCAGGGGCTGGGCCTGCCGATGACGCGGGGCGGCACCTACCTGGTGATGGAGGGGCCGCAATTCTCCACCCAGGCCGAGTCGAACCTGTACCGCCAGTGGGGCTGCGACGTCATCGGCATGACCAACATGCCCGAGGCCAAGCTCGCGCGCGAGGCGGAGCTTTGCTACGCCTCGGTCGCCATGGTCACGGACTTTGACTGCTGGCACGAGGACCACGATGCCGTGACGGTGGAGCAGGTGGTCAAGGTGCTGCTGGGCAACGCCGACAAGGCGCGCGCCCTGGTCAAGGCGCTGGTGCCGGCCATCGGCGCCCCGCGCGGCCCGTGCCCGGCCGGCTGCGACCGCGCGCTGGACCACGCGCTGATCACCGCACCCGAGAAGCGGGACCCCGCGCTGCTGGCCAAGCTGGACGCGGTGGCAGGGCGCGTCCTCTAGCCACGGGTCGCGCCGGCACCGTCCCGTGCCCCGGTAATTCCGCCGCAACACGCGCGGAAGGCCCGGGCCGCCTCAGGCATGGCCCGCCGCGCCGATGGAGTCGAGGCTGGTTGCCCGCACCAGATGCGCGAACAGGCGCAGCGCGTCGGGGCCGCCGCGGTCGGCCAGGATGCCGTGCTCCATTTCCAGCGCCAGCACCTCGGCGTGGTCGGCCAGGGTTTCGGCGGCACGGCGCAGCGCCTCCTGGGCCAGGGCGAGTTGCAGCTCATCCGGCATGTCGCGCCAGACCGGGGATTGCATGGCCGGGGGACCTCATCCCATCGCCCTTCTGGCGGTCTCGGCGGCCGGAGGGGGTGGGGCCGCCCCGGCGGATTGCCGGCGCGCTCAGGATCGCCGGATTCCCTGAAGCTTCGCTTAACGCGCGCCGTGGTTCACGCGGAGGATGAGGCTGCCTATATCCTCAGCCTTCGGATGAGGATCGCGCACCATGTTCAAGGATGGACGTCAGAAGCTGGATGACCTGGCCGGGGTGGCCGGCGGCGCGCTGTCGCTGCTCAACGGGCTGCGGACCGAGCTGGAATCCATGGCCCGCGCCCAGGCCGAGGCGATGGTGAGCCGGCTGGACCTGGCGCGCGGCGAGGACCTCGCCGCCGCGATGGAGCTGGCCCGCCGCGCCACCGAGCGCGCCGAGGCGCTGGAGGCCCGGCTGGCGGCGCTGGAGGCGCGGCTGGACCCGGCGCCGGCCTCACCGCCGGAAGCGTAGGTCCAGCCCCTTCGCGGCCCATGCCGCCTCCATGGCGTCGAGGTCCAGGCTGCCGGCCGGCTGGGCGAGGCGCGGCTGCCGGCCCAGCGCCGGGGCGCGGTCGCGCCGCCACAGCGCCAGCAGCCGCGCCAGCTCGCCCAGCGGCTCCGAATGGTCGTCCACCCGCAGGTCGAGGTCGGGGAAGGCCTCGGTGGTGACCAGCTGGATGGCGGCGGATTGCCGGCCGCGGCGGTCGCCGCCCGCGGCCTCGCCGGCCTGCAGGGCCGCGACCATGCGCTCGGGCAGGGGTAGGCCGGCATGGGCCAGGAAGGCGTCGCGGGTGGCGGCCAGCACCTCCGGGCCTGCCAGCATGTTGCCGGCCAGCGACCAGCCTTCGCCGCGCAGCGCGCCGCACCATTCCACGCAGTTGGCGCCGGTGTGCGCGGCGGCGCGCCCGCGGGCATCCAGCGCGTGGACCTGGCGCAGGCCGCGCCCCTCGTCGCCGGCCAGCACCGAGTCGAGCGCCAGCGCCGGGGCCAGGCCGCGCGCCAGGGCGTCCAGCGCCGCCGGGCCGAGGTAGCGGTTGGTGATGGATTGGGTGGATACCGCCCCCACCCCGGCGCGCAGGTAGGGGCAGGAGGCGCCGACCGCGAGGTTGCAGGTGGTGACGGCCACCGCCAGCGCGCCGGTCGCCGGGTCATGGGCCAGCAGGGACCAGGTCATCGCGCCTCCACTTTCCCGTGCTTGCATCCGCCCCGCCGGGCGGGCAGGAACACACCCAAGGATGTCACGGAGGAAATGATGCCGCACCCCCTTTCGCGCCGCCGCGCCCTGCTGGCCGCTGCCGCCCTGCCGCTGGCCCGGCCGGCGCTGGCGCAGCCCGGCTGGCCCGACCGGCCGATCCGCCTGATCGTGCCCTTCGGGCCGGGCGGCGCCATCGACACGCTGAGCCGCAACGTCGCCTCCCGCTTCGCCGACCACGCCAACGGCCAGACGCTGGTGGTGGAGAACCGTCCCGGCGCCGGCGGCACCATCGCCGGCGCCTTCGTCGCCACCCAGCGGCCGGACGGCGCCACGCTGATGATGGCCGACATCGGCGCCAACTGCATCGGGCGGCTGCTGTACCCGGCGCTGCCCTATGACCCGCTCTCGGCCTTCACGCCGATCATCCACCTGGTGAACCTGCCCGGCGCGCTGATCGCCCACCCCTCGGTGACGCAGCAGAGCCCGGCGGAGATCATCGCCGCGGCGCGGGCGCGGCCGGACGCCTTCACCTATTCCTCGGCCGGGAACGGCAATGGCTCGCACCTGTTCATGGAGCTGTTCCTGAAGCGCGCGGGCGTGCGCATGGTGCACGTGCCCTACCGCTCGGGCGCGGAGATGGTGACGGCGCTGGTGCGCGGCGACGCGCAGTTCGGCTTCCCCACCGTGTCCTCGGCGCTGGCGATGGTGCGCGACGGGCGGGCGCGGGCGGTGGCGGTGAGCCACCCGCAGGGCAGCCCCATCCTGCCCGGCGTGCCCGGCCTGGCGGAGACGCTGCCCGGCTTCGACCAGTCGGTCTGGCACGGCATCCTGGCCCCGGCGGGGATGGAGCGCGGGCTGGCCGAGCGCATCAACGAGGTGTTCCGCCGCATCGCCGCGATGCCCGAGGTGCAGGAGGCGGTGTTCCGCCAGCAGGCCGGCCGCGTGGTCGGCGGCAGCGCGGAGGATTTCGCCGCCCACATCCGGCGCGAGTACGCCACCTGGGAGCCGGTGATCCGCGAGGGCAACATCCGGGCGGATTGACCCCGGCCGGGCAGGGGCGGAGGCTGCCGGCATGGACAAGCCCGCCCCCGCCATCCCGCGCCCCGCCGCCACCCTGATGCTGCTGCGCGACGGCCCGGCGGGGTTGGAGGTGCTGCTGGTGGCCCGCACGCGGGAGGTGGATTTCGCCGCCGGCGCGCTGGTGTTTCCCGGCGGCCGGGTGGAGGAGGCCGATGGCGTGCTGGCCGCAGCCGAGGACGCGCTGGGCGCCTTCCGCATCACCGCCATCCGCGAGGCATGGGAGGAAATCGGCATCCTGCTGGCCCGCCCACCGGCGCCGCCGGTGGAGGTGGCCACGCCCTTCGGCGCCGAGCTCCGCGCGCGCGGCCTGCGCCCGGAGCCGGAGCGCCTGGTGCACTTCGCGCACTGGGTGACGCCCGAGCACGCGCCCAAGCGCTTCGACACCCATTTCTTCGCCGCCCTGGCCCCCGAGGGGCAGGAGGCCCTGCATGACGGGCGCGAGGCGGTGGAGTGCGCCTGGCTGCGGCCGCAGGACGCGCTGGACCAGGCGGGGCAGGGGCGGTGGAACATGGTGTTCCCGACGCGGCTGAACCTGCAGCGCCTGGCGCGCTTCGCAAGTGCCGCCGAGGCGCTGGACGCGGCGGCGCGCACGCCGGTGGTGACGGTGATGCCGGTGCCGCGCCCGGACGGGCAGGGCGGGACAAACCTGCACATCCCCGAAGCGGCGGGCTACGGCGGAGGAATATTTCCCGCGGTTGACCGGTCCTCCACCGGGCTGCCCTGGCCAGGACAAGTATCCTAGGAAGTTCGGCGCAGCATATAGGACTAAAGGCCGCGCCGCTTGGCGGCCTGCCACTCGGCCTCCATCGCCTCCAGCCCGGCATCGGCGGGCGCGAGGCCGCGTCCGGCCAGGGCGGCCTCCACCGCGGCGAAGCGGCGCTCGAACTTGCGGTTGGCCGCACCCAGGCAGGCCTCGGGGTCCAGGCCCAGCTTGCGGCCGAGGTTGGCCAGCACGAACAGCAGGTCGCCCAGCTCATCGGCCAGGCGCGCCGGGTCGGCGGCCGGCAGCTCGGCGCGCAGCTCGGCGGCCTCTTCCTCCAGCTTGTCGAGCACGGCGGCGGCGTCCGGCCAGTCGAAGCCGACGGCGGCGGCGCGGCGGGTCAGCTTGGCGGCGCGGGCCAGCGCGGGCAGGGCGCCGGCCACGCCCGAGAGCGTGCCGGTCTCGGCGCGGGAGGCGCGCTCGGCGGCCTTATGGCGGTCCCATTCCTGTTCCTGCATCCCGGCGTCGCGGGCGGCGGCGTCACCGAAGACGTGCGGGTGGCGGCGCACCATCTTGGCGGCGATGGCGGCGGCGACGTCGCCGAAGGCGAACCAGCCGCGCTCCTCGGCGAGGCGCGAATGGTAGGCGACCTGGAGCAGCAGGTCGCCCAGCTCGTCCTTCAGCGCCGCCGGGTCGGGGCCATCGGTGATGGCGGAGGCGACCTCGTGGGCTTCCTCGACGGTGTAGGGCGCGATGGCGGCGAAGTCCTGCGCCAGGTCCCAGGGGCAGCCGGCGGCGGGATCGCGCAGCGCGGCCATGACGTCCAGGAGGCGGGAGATGGGGGAAGGGTCCATGCGGCGGGCCTAGGGCAAGCGCCGTCCACAGTCCATCCACAGGTCTGGTTCCGCCATAATATTGATTATGGAAAGAAACGGCGGTGGAAAACCTTGGGAAAAACCCGGGGAAATCCGGGCAAAAGCTTCCGGCGCTGGGCGCCCATGCGCGGGCGGCTTGCCGGTGCTGTGCGCCTTGCCGCCTGAGGCTGCCTGGTCGCGGCTAGGCGTCGAAGGCCAGGCCGTCATGGCCGGGCTCGATGCCGGGCGGCAGGCTGCTTCTGAGGCTCGCCCAGTCCATCTGGTCGCCCATGTGGGTCAGGATGATGCGCGCCGGGCGGATGCGGTCCTGCCAGGCGCGCACCTCCTCCAGCCCGGCATGGACCGGGTGCGGCGCCGGGCGGAAGCAGCCGACCACCCAGGTCTGGACGCCGCGCAGGGCGGCCAGGCTCGCTTCCGGCAGGCGGACCACGTCGGTGGAATAGGCGAAGCCGCCCACCCGCAGGCCCAGGGTGCGCATCACCGCGTGGTCCTGCTCGAACACGGTGAATCGCAGCGCGCCCAGTTGCGCCGCGGCGCCGGGCTCCAGCGGCGTCGCGCGCAGGTCGGGCCGGAAGAAGCCGCGCGAGCCGCCCTTGAAGGCGTAGGCGAAGCGCGATTGCAGCTCGGACAGCGTCTCGGGCAGGCCGAAGGCGGGCAGCGGCTGGCCGGTGTTGCGGTTGACCTGGCGCAGCTCGTCCAGGCCCATCACGTGGTCGGCGTGGGCGTGGGTGAACACCACGCCGTCCAGCGCCCCCACCCCGGCCGCCAGCAGCTGGGCCCGGCAATCCGGGCCGGCATCCAGCAGCAGCCGCGTGCCGCCGCATTCCAGCAGGGCGCTGGTGCGGGTGCGGCGGTTGCGCGGCTCCGCGGGGTCGCAGGCGCCCCAGTGCCCGCCGATGGCCGGCACCCCCTGCGAGGAGCCGGTGCCCAGCAGGGTGACGCGCAGCGCCGTCACGCCGCGCGCGGGAACAGGCGCAGGAAGTTCGCCGTGGTCTGCGCCGCCATCGCCTCCGGGCTCTCGCCGCGCGCCTCGGCCAGCACGCGCAGGGTCAGGGCGGTGTGGGCGGGCTCGCAGCGCTTGCCGCGGTGCGGCACCGGCGCCAGGTAGGGCGCGTCCGTCTCCACCAGCAGGCGCTCGGCCGGCATGCGGGCCGCCACGGCGCGCAGCTCGGCGCTGCGCGGGAAGGTCAGGATGCCGCTGAACGACAGGAAGCCGCCCATGGCGATGGCGGCGTCGGCCAGCGCCGGGGTGGAGGAGAAGCAGTGCAGCAGGAAGGCGAAGGGGCCCCCTGCCCGCCCCTCCTCCTCCAGGATGGCGGCAATGTCGTCGTCAGCGTCGCGGGCGTGGATGGCCAGCGGCAGGCCGGCGGCGCGGGCGGCGCGGATGTGGCGGCGGAAGCCCTCGCGCTGCACGTCGCGCGGGGACTTGTCGTAGAAGTAGTCCAGCCCGCTCTCGCCCAGGCCGATGATGCGCGGGTGGTCGGCCAGGGCCACCAGCTCCTCCACCGTGGGCATCGCGCCTTCGCCGGCGCGGTGCGGGTGCACGCCCACCGTGCCCCAGACCTCCGGGAAGCGCTCGGCGATGGCCTTCACGGCGGCGGCCTGCCCGACATGGGTGCCGATGGTGACCATGCGGGTGACGCCGGCGGCCACGGCGCGGGCGACGATGGCGGGCTGCTCCTCCTCGCTGAAGTAGTCGAGGTGGCAGTGGCTGTCGGTGATCATGCCTCGACCTTGCGGAACAGCGGCGCGGGGGTGCCGATGGGGTGGCCTTCCGGCAGCGGGGCGTCCAGCGCGCCCAGGTGGCGCGCCCCGGCCGGCACGCCGAGCTGGTCGAGCATCAGCGCCATGGTGCCGGGCATGAAGGGCTGCAGCACGGTGCCCAGCACGCGCAGCGCGTCGTGCAGCTGGCGCAGCACCACCGCCATCCGCGCCGGGTCGGTCTTGCGCAGGGCCCAGGGGGCCTGCTCGGTGATGTCCACGTTGGCGGCGCGGGCGGCGGCGAAGATGGCTTCCAGCGCCAGGTGGAACTCCTGCGCGTCCAGGTGGGCGCCGACGCGCGCCGGCAGGCCGGACAGCGCCTCGCCCAGCGCGCGCCCGGGCGCGGCGGGGGCGGGCAGGCGGCCGTCCAGGTTCTTCGCGATGAGGGTGAGGGTGCGGTTGGCGAGGTTGCCCAGCACGTCGGCCAGCTCCCCGTTGGTGCGGTTCACCAGCCCGGCGCGCGAGAAGTCGCCATCCTGGCCGAACGGCACCTCGCGCAGCAGGAAGTAGCGCACGGGGTCGAGGCCGAAGCGCTCCACCAGCTCCACCGGGTCGATGACGTTGCCCAGCGACTTGGAGATCTTCTGCCCCTCGTTGGTCCACCAGCCATGGGCGAAGACGCGGCGCGGCGGCTCCAGCCCGGCGGCCATCAGGAAGGCGGGCCAGTAGATGGCGTGGAAGCGCAGGATGTCCTTGCCGACGAAGTGGACGTCGGCCGGCCAGAAGCGCCACGCCTCGCCCTCCTCCGGCCAGCCCAGGGCGGTGATGTAGTTGGTGAGCGCGTCCAGCCACACGTACATCACGTGCGCGTCGTCGCCCGGCACCGGCACGCCCCAGCGGAAGGAGGTGCGGGAGATGGACAGGTCCTGCAGCCCCGCCTTCACGAAGGCGATGACCTCGTTGCGGCGCGAGGCCGGGGCGATGAAGCCGGGGTTGGCCTCGTAGAACTCCAGCAGCCTTTCCTGCCACGCCGACAGGCGGAAGAAGTAGGAGGGCTCGGTCACCCACTCCACCGGGGCGCCGGAGGGGGCGTATCGCACGCCGTCGCGCTCGGTCAGCTCGTCGGGGCCGTAGAAAGCCTCGTCGCGCACCGCGTACCAGCCCTCGTAGCCGCCCAGGTAGATCTCGCCGCGCGCGGCGAGGCGGCGCCACAGCTCCTGGCAGGCGTGGCGGTGGCGCGGCTCGGTGGTGCGGATGAAGGCGTCGTTGCTGAAGCCCATGGTGGCGGTCAGGTCGCGGAAGGCCTGGCTGACGCGGTCGGTGAAGGCCTGCGGTTCCTCGCCTGCGTCGCGGGCCGCCTTCTCGACCTTCTGGCCGTGCTCGTCGGTGCCGGTGAGGAAGAACACCTCGTGGCCCGACAGGCGCTTCCAGCGCGCCAGCACGTCGGCCGCGAGGCTCGTGTAGGCGTGGCCGATGTGGGGCTTGTCGTTGACGTAGTAGATGGGCGTCGTGAGGCAGGTGCGCGGCATGCGCCGCTTCTGCTACCCGCGCCGCAGCCTGTCCAGCGCCACCAGCACGGCCTGGCGGCGGTCCAGCGCCAGGCGCTCGGCGTCCTCGGCCAGGCGGCGCACCTCGGACAGGGCGGCGGCGCCGGCGGCCAGGGGGCGGCCGGCCAGCCAGGCCGGGGCCGGCCCGCCGCGGGCGGCGGCGCGCAGGGCGGCGGCGGCGGCGCGCTCCAGCGCGGCGAAGAAGGGGGCGAAGGCCTGGGCGTCGCGCCCGGCGATGCGGTCGGCCAGGGCGTGCGCCTCCTTCCCGCCGGAGCGCGGCAGGCCGTCCAGCGTGGCCTGGGCCAGCGCGGCCAGCGCCACCCCCTCGCCTTCCGTCAGCGCCAGGGCGCGGCCGGGCGAGCCGTCGGCGAGCGGCAGCAGCGCCGCCGCGTCGGCTTCCGGCGCCAGGGCGGCCAGGGCGGCGCGCATGGCGGCGTTGTCCAGCGGCGCCAGGTCCAGCCGGCGGCAGCGCGAGCGGATGGTGGGCAGCAGCCGCCCGGGTGCTGCGGTGGCCAGCAGCAGCACGGTGCGCGGCGGCGGCTCCTCCAGCGTCTTGAGGATGGCGTTGGCGCCCTCGGTGGCCAGGGTGTCGGCGTGGTCCACCAGCACGGCGCGCCAGCCGCCCTCGGCGGCGGTGAGGGACAGGAAGCGCCGGGCCTCGCGCGCTTCCTCGACCTTGATGATGCGGCGCTTGCCCGGCTCCTCCGCCGGGGCCAGCAGCAGGGCGTCGGGGTGGGAGGCGGCGGCGACGCGGCGGAACACCGGGTGCGCCGGGTCCAGCGCCAGCCCCTCGCCGGGGGGCAGGCCGGCCAGCAGCCAGCGGGCGAAGCGCCAGCACAGCGTGGCCTTGCCGATGCCCGGCGGGCCGGTGACCAGCCAGGCATGGGCCAGCCGGCCGGCGCGGGTGGCCTGGGCCAGCGCCGCTTCCGCCGCGGCGTGGCCGAACAGGTGGGGGTTGGCGCGCGGCTCAGGCGGCAAGGGCGCGCTCCAGGATGGCGGCGGCCACCGCCTCGCGCGGTTGCCGCGCGTCCAGGCAGAGGAAGCGCGAGGGCTCGGCGGCGGCGCGGGCCAGGAAGCCCTCATGGACGCGGCGGTGGAAGGCGGCGCCCAGCGCCTCGTAGCGGTTGGGGTCGCGGGCGCGGCGCAGCCCGGCCTCGGGCGGGATGTCCAGCAGCACGGTCAGGTGCGGCCGGGCGTCGGGCAGCAGGGCCTCATGCAGCGCGTCGAAGGCGGCGGCGGGGGCGCCCTGCCCGGCCACCTGGTAGGCCCAGGTGCTGTCGTGGAAGCGGTCGCTGACCACGGTGATGCCGGCGGCCAGGGCGGGGGCGATCAGCGCCGCCCAGTGCTCGCGCCGGGCGGCGACGTGCAGCGCCATCTCGGCCTGCGCGTCCCAGCCGCCATGGGCCAGGATGAAGCCGCGCAGCGCCTCGGCGCGCGGCGCGCCGCCGGGTTCGCGCGTGCGCAGGACCGGGCGGCCGCGGGCGCACAGCGCGGCGGCCAGCAGGGCGCCCTGCGTGGTCTTGCCCGCGCCCTCCCCGCCTTCCAGGGTGATGAAGCGGCCGGGCGTCACGCCCCGCCCAGCATCCGGCCCAGCACCGCCGGGATGCGCGGCACCAGCCCCAGGCGCTCGACGTCGGCGCCGGCGTAGAGCGGCAGGCTCATGTTCGGCACGCCGCGGCCCGAGACCTCCAGCCGGCCCAGTTCCTGGCCCTTGACGATGGGCGCGGGCACCGGGGCGTCGTAGCGCAGCTTCGCCTGCAGGCCGCTGCGCCAGCCACGCGGCAGGGTGGCCACCACGTCGCGCCCGCCGACCAGCGGCACGGTGCGGCGCTCGCCCAGGTGGACCGGCACTTCCTCGATGGTGTCGGCGGCGCCGAACAGCACCACGTTCTCGAACTCGCGGAAGCCCCATTCCAGCAGGCGCTCGCTTTCCTCGGCGCGGGCGCGCATGGAGGGCAGGCCCGCCACCACCAGGATCAGCCGCCGCTCGCCCCGCCTGGCCGAGGCGGTGAGGCCGAAGCCCGCCTCCTCCGTGTGGCCGGTCTTGAGGCCGTCGCCGCCCTGCACCCGGCCCAGGATGGGGTTGCGGTTCTCCTGCGTGATGTTGTTCCAGCGGAAGGAGCGCTCGGAATACAGGCGGTAGTGGTCCGGGAAGTCGAGGATGATGCGCCGCGCCAGCACCGCGAGGTCGCGCGCCGTCATGCGGTGCTCGGGGTCGGGCCAGCCGGTGGCGTTGCGGAAGTTGCTGCCGGTGAGGCCGATGTCGCGGCCGCTCTGGTTCATCAGGTCGGCGAAGGCGCGCTCGCTGCCGGCGATGGCCTCGGCCAGCACCACGCAGGCGTCGTTGCCCGACTGCACGATGACGCCGCGGGCCAGGTTCTCCACGCTCACCGTCTCGTTCAGGCCGACGAACATCTTGGAGCCGCCCATGCGCCAAGCGGCCTCGCTGACCGGCAGCATCTGGTCCATCCGCAGCCGGCCTTTGCGGACCATGTCGAACACCACGTACATGGTCATCAGCTTGGACATGGAGGCCGGGGGCATGGAGGTGTCCGCCCCCTTGTCCAGCAGGGTCGCGCCCGTCTCGAAGTCGAGCAGCAGGACGTGGCGGGCGGCGGTGTCCACCGGCCCGAGCGGCGACTGCGCCGGGGTGGTGGGCGGGGCGGCCGGGCCGCGCTGGCCGGGGCGCTGGGCGCCGGCCGGGGGCCGCTGCTGCGCCAGCGCGGGAGCGGCCAGCGCGGGCGATGCCAGCGCGAGGCCGGAGGCGAGGAGGAGGCGTCGGGAAGCCATGGGGCGAAGGATTACGCCGCCGCGCTACTCCACCACAAGGCGCAGTTCCTGCTGGCCGGATTGCAGCGCGCGCGCGAAGGCGGCGTCGGCTTCCGCCAGGCTGGCATAGGGGCCGCCGCGCACCCGCCAGGGCTGCTGGCGGCCGGGCGGCCCGGCGGGCTCGGCGCCCAGGCCCAGCCGCGCGGCCTGGGCGCGGGCGAGGTCGGCGCGGAAGAAGGTGCCGGCCTCCAGGAACAGCCGGCCCGGGCTGGCGGGGCCGGGCTGCACGGATTCGGGCAGCGCCTCGGGCTCCGGCGCGGCTTCTGGCGCGGCGTCGGCGGCGGCGCGGCGCGGGGTCTCGGCGCGCGGGGCGGCGGCGCGGGCGCCGGCGGGCGGGGCCAGGGATTCGCGGCCCACGGCGGCCACCGGCGCGGCGGCGACGGCGATGGCCGGCCCCTGCCCCGGCAGCCCGGCGGCGGCGCGGCGGGAGGCCGGGCCATCCACCACCACCCGCGCCTGGAACGGGCCGCGCGCGCCCAGCAGCTCCGCCGCGCGGGGCGAGACGGCGAGCACGCGGCCCGGCTGCTCCGGCCCGCGCTCGTTCACCCGGAGGCGCAGGGTGCGGCCGTTTTCCAGGTTGGTGACGGACACGATGGCGGGAAGCTGCAGGGTGCGGTGGGCGGCGGCCATGGCGCGGTCGTCGCGGCGCTCGCCATTGGCGGTCAGGCCGCCGCGGCCGGCGGGCAGGATGGCGGCGACGCCGCGCTCATCCAGCGCGAAGTCCTCGCGCGGGTAGGACCACTGGCCGCCCATGCGGTAGCCCTCGCCCAGCAGGAAGCGCGGCTGCGGCGCCGGGGCCGGCGGCTGGGCGCAGGCGGCCAGCAGCAGCAGGGCGGCCAGGGCGCGCATCAGCCCACCCGGTCGGACAGCAGGCCCACGGCGGTGGCGTAGAAGTTGGACGGGTTGTAGCGGCGGATGGCCATGAAGTTCTGCCCGACCAGGAAGGATTGCGCGTCGCCGCGCGACAGGCCGGGCACCACCACCGCCCAGTCCCCGCCCAGCGCCGGCAGGGCGCCGCCGTCGAAGTGGCGCACGCCCAGCCGCGCCCAGTCGGCCATCGGGCGGGTGTTGCGGTGGTCCAGCCCCTCCAGCGCCATGTTGCCGGGCAGGCGGACCTCGAACCCCCAGGGGTCGGGGTCGCGCCAGCCGGAGCGCGCGAGGTAGTTGGCGATGGAGGCCAGGGCGTCGGCGCGCGAATCCCAGATGTCGCGCCGGCCGTCGCCGTCGAAGTCCACCGCCAGCCGCTCGAAGGAGGTGGGCATGAACTGCGGGTGGCCCATGGCGCCGGCGTGGGAGCCGCGCATCCGGTCCACCGAGACGTTGCCCGCCTCCAGGATGCGGAGCGCAGCCAGCAGCTCGGCGCGGAAGAAGGCGGCGCGGCGGCCCTCCCACGCCAGGGTGGCCAGGGCCTCGATCACGTTGAAGTTGCCGGTGAAGCCGCCGTAGCTGGTCTCGATGCCCCAGATGGCGACGACCACGCCCGGCTCCACCCGGAAGCGGGACTGGATGGCGGCCAGGGTCGCGCGGTGCTCCTGCATGGCGCGGCGGCCGTTCTCGATGCGCGTGGGCGAGAGGCGGGCGTCGCGGTATTGCGGCCAGGTCTGGGTGAACTCGGCCTGGCGGCGGTCGAGCTCCAGCACGCGGTCATTGGGGCGCAGGCCGGCGAAGGCGCGCTGCAGCGTGGCGGGGGAGACGCCGCCGCGCCGCGCCTCGGCGCGCACGCCGGCCAGGAAGGCGTCGAAGCTTTCGGCCTGCGCGCGGGCCGGGGAGGCCACGGGCAGCGCCAGCAGGGGGGCGGCCAGGGCGCGTCGGGTGAGCATGCGCCCTTCCCTGCCACGTCCCGCCGGGGGCGGCAACGGAACTTGCGCCGGCCGGGACCCTGGCGCACCTTGCCGCACCTGACCCAAGCTTGCCGCGCGCGCCCGCCGCGCCTGGCGGCGCGACGGAGGAACGACGCCCATGACCGGCCTGACCCAGCGCTTCGCGGAATACGCCGCCGCCATCCGCCACGCGGACCTGCCGGCGGAGGTGGAGGCGCGCACCCGCTTCCTCATCCTCGACCTGGCCGGCAACATGCTGCGCGGCCGCCACGACGCCGAGAGCAGCGCGCCCCTGCTGGCCGCCGCCCGCGCCATGGGGCTGATGGCCGGGCCGCACGTGCTGTGGGGGGATGCGCAGAGGGCCTCGCCCCTGGGGGCGGCGCTGCTGAACGGCGCCTTCGCCCACAGCCTGGACTTCGACGACACCCACGCCGCCGGCACCCTGCACCCCGGCGCGCCGGTGATCCCCGCCGCGCTGGCCGCCGCCGAGATGACCGGCGCCAGCGGCGCCGACGTCATCGCCGCCGTGGTGGCGGGCTACGAGGTGATGAACCGGCTGGCCATCTCCATGCCGGCGGGCGACCACTACGACCGCGGCTACCACCCCACCGCCACCTGCGGCGTGTTCGGCGCCGCCGCCGCGGCCGGCCGGGTGATGGGGCTGGACGCGGCGCGCATCGCCGATGCCTTCGGCATCGCGCTGTCGCAATCCGCGGGCTCCTTGCAGTTCCTGGCCAATGGCGCCTGGACCAAGCGCTTCCAGGTGGGCTGGGCGGCCATGGCCGGGCTGGCCGCGGCGCTGACCGCGCGCGAGGGCTTCCGCGGCGCCGCCGAGGCGCTGGAGGGCAAGGCCGGCTTCCTGCGCGCCTACAGCCCCAACCCGGTGCCCGAGCGCGCCCTGCAAGGGCTGGGCCATCAGTACGAGCTGATGGAGACGGCGGTGAAGCCCTATCCCTCCTGCCGCTACGGCCATGCCTGCGTGGACGCGGCGCTGGCGCTGCGCGCCGAGCACGGCTTCGCGCCGGAGGAGATCGAGGGCGTGACCATGGGCCTGCCCAACAAGGGCATGCTGCTGGTGGGCGCGCCGCTGACCTACAAGCAGAACCCGCGGAATGTGGTGGACGGGCAGTTCAGCGGCCCCTTCGTGGTGGCCTGCGCGCTGCTGCACGGCCATTTCGGCTGGGACAGCTACGCCCGCATGGACGAGGCGCCGATGCGCGCCCTGATGCCGCGCATCGTGACGGAGGAGGACCCGGAGGTGCAGGCCGAGTTCCCCGCCAACATGTCCGGCAAGCTGACGGTGCGCGCCCGCGGGCAGTCCTTCACCAAGTTCGTGGTGGTGCCCAAGGGCGAGCCCGGCAACTTCCTGAGCGAGGCGGAGCTGCGCGCCAAGTTCCACGGGCTGGCCGACGCCGTGCTGGGCGCCGAGCGCGCCGCGGCGCTGGCCGACGCGGTGCTGGGGCTGGCGGCCGCGCCGGACGTGCACGGGCTGCTGAAGCTGGTCACCCCCTTGCCGGCGGTGCGGCTGGCGGGCGAATAGTCGCCCCGCCGGGGGCAGGTGGCCGAGCGGTCTAAGGCAGCGGTCTTGAAAACCGCCGTGGGGTCAAACCCACCGTGGGTTCGAATCCCACCCTGCCCGCCGCGGCGCAGCGCGGCGGTTGTGCGCCCGCCCGGTCCTGCAAGGCTTGCAGAATGAACGGGGCTGTGGTGCCCTCCTGGCGTGTTACCGTCCCGTCACGCTTGCCCGCCCGATGGTGGTGCGGCGGCGGGTGAGGCCAGGATGACGCCATGCAAGCGACGATGACGGACTTGGTTCGCATCGGCTACGGCAAGAGCCCGGACACCGCGCTGGCCGTGCGCCAGGCCGTGGCCGCGCTCGGCGACTGCACCCCCACCCTGCTGCTGGTCTTCGCCGGCGGCAAGCTGGACCCCGCGGCGGCGCTTGCGGCGCTGGGCGGGGCCTTCGCCGGCGTGCCGGTGGTCGGCGGCTCGGCGGCCGGGGCCATCGCGCGCGGCGGCCTGGGCTACAGCGGGTTCGAGATCGGCATCCTCGCCTTCTGCGACCCGGCGACCACGCCCGAGCTGGTGGTCGGCCACGGGCTGGATGCGGGCGAACGCGCGGCCGGCGCCGCCATCGGCGCGCGCGTGCGCGCCCTGGCGCAGGGCCCGGCTGCGGTGCTGCTGCTGTTCGACAGCGTGGCCAGCGCCCAGCCGCTGCGGCTGCACCACGCCTCCTCCATCGTCGCGGGCTTCAACGACGCGGCCGGCGACGCGCCGCTGACGGTGATCGGCGGCGGGCTGCTGACCGACATGAACATGTCCGGCGCCTGGGTGTTCGACGGCGCGGCGGTGCGCAAGCACGCCGTGATCGCCCTGGTCTTCCCGCCCTCGGTGGTGGCCGAGACGGTGATCCTGCACGGCTGCCGGCCGGTGAGCGCCTTCATGGAGATCACGCGCATCGACGGTGCCACCATCTTCGAGCTGGACGGCCAGCCGGCGCTGCGCATCATCGAGCGCATGCTGGGCCTGCCGATCGGCGGCACGCCCGGCCACGGCCTCACCCTCATCGCCACGCTGGGCCAGAAGCAGGGCGACATCTACGCCCCCTACGACGAGAACGCCTACGTCAACCGCCTGATCCTGGGCGCCGACCCCGCCACCAACGCCATCACCCTGTTCGAGCCGGATTTCGAGCGCGGCACCCAGGTGCAGATCATGAGCCGCGACAACGGCCTGATGCTGGATTCCGTGCAGCGCGGCGTCGCCGCCATGAACGCGCGCATGGCCGGGCAGGACGCCCTGCTGGCGCTCTACATCGACTGCGCCGGCCGCGCGAGCGCCCGCAGCGGCTGCATGCAGGAGGAGGCGGCCCTGGTGGCGGAGGGGCTGGACCCGGCCATCCCGTTGCTGGGCTTCTATTCCGGGGTGGAGATCGCGCCCTTCGCCGACGGCACCAGCCGCTCGCTGGACTGGACCGGGGTGCTCACAGCGTTGCGGCCGCGCCGGTGAACATCGTGCGCTCCACCGAGAACACCAAGCTGCAGCGCGAGCTGGACTACTACCGGCGCGAGTGCAACGACCTCGGCGCGCGCCTGCTGCGGCTGCAGGAGGAGCAGAGCCAGGCCTTCCGCGAGGCCCGGCGCTCCCGCACCGTGGCCAAGCTGATCCGCGAGGCGCACCGCGTGGCCGATGGCTGCGCGACGCGCGAGGCGCTGAGCGCGGCCATGCTGGCGGTGATCGCCGAGAACACCCTGTGCGACCGCGCCGCCTTCGCCCTGCGCGACCCGGAAACCGACATGTTCCGCGTCACCCACGCCATCGGCTTCGCGGGCGAGCCGCCGGCGGGGCCGTTCCACGTGCCCAACCCCCCGCCCTTCTTCTTCACCACCTCCCGCACCGCCTTCGAGGCGCCGGCCTTCGAGCTGACGAGCATGCTTGGGTTCCCCTTTGTGCTGTGGTCCTTCGACCGCGCCTCCGGCCACGCGCTGATCGTGGGCAACCGCACGGAGGCCAATGTCAGCCGCCCCTTCGAGCCGGGCGACCAGGAGCTGATCGAGGGCGCGCTGTCCGTCTACATCGACGTGCTGATGCGCCGCGGGGCGGAGCTGGAGATGCTGGCCGCCAAGGCCGCCGCGGACGAGGCGAGCGCCGTGCGCACCCGCTTCATCGCCACGCTGAGCCACGAGCTGCGCACGCCGCTGAACGCCATCATCGGCTTCTCCGACATGCTGGAGCGCCGGGGGCATTTCCGCCTGACGCCGGCGCAGGAGGACCAGTATGCCCGCCAGATCCACGAATCCGGCCAGACGCTGCTGGAGCTGATCAACAGCATCCTCGACTACTCCAGCCTCGCCAGCATCGGCCCCACCCTCACCCTCGCCTGGCGCCCGGCGCGGCAGGTCGCCAGGGAGGCGGTGGACCGCATGGTCGCCATGGCCATCCAGGCGCAGGTCACGCTCGCCGCCGCGGCGGCCGAGCCGGGGCTGGAGCTGCAGGTGGACCCGCTGCGCTTCGGCCAGGTGCTGGGCAACCTGCTGGGCAACGCGGTGAAGTTCACCCCGCCCGGCGGCAGCGTCACCCTGACCATCGCCGCCCTGCCCGATGGCGGCGCGGTGGCCGAGGTGGCGGACACCGGCATCGGCATGCGGCCGGAGGACGTGCCCCGCGCGCTGGAGCCGTTCCAGCAGGTGGATGGCGGCTACGCCCGCGCCTTCCCCGGCACCGGGCTGGGCCTGCCCATCGCCAAAGGGCTGGCGGAGGCGCATGGCGGCAGCCTCGCCATCGAGACCGCGCCCGGGGAGGGCACCCGCGTGCGCATCCTGCTGCCGCCAGAGGCGGTGCGGCGCGCCCGCTGACCGGGCGCGCCGCCCCCTGCCCTCACCGGCCGATGGTCGCCGGCTCGGTGGCCGCCAGGCTGGCGAGGCTGCGGTCCACCGCGCGGAACAGCCCCCAGGACTCGGTGTAGCCCAGCGGGAAGCCGGGCGAGCCCGCCTCCAGGTCCTGCTGGCGGGCGTGGATGTAGCTGGTCCAGCGCCGCGTGGCCGGGCGGCGGTGGTGGAAGTCGTGGCAGGGGGCGTCGCCCACCAGCACGAACAGGCGCACGAACAGGTGCACGGTCAGCATCTCCGCCCACCAGGCGGCCCAGGGCAGCGTGCCCGCGCCCTCCGGCGGCGGCTGCGCGCCGGGGAAGACGCCGAAGGTGGCGTGGCAGACGAATTCCTTGTCGCGCGCGGCGATGTGCGCGGGCTCGGGGAAGCTGTGCTCCACCAGGATGCGGAAGACGGTCGCCACCTGCAGCAGCACCGTCACCGGCACCAGCACCGCCAGCAGAAGCGCCCACTGCGCGCCGGTGGCCAGCGCCAGGCCGATGGCGGCGCCCCAGAAGGCGCGGCCCATCCAGTCATGCGCGGCGTCGCCGGTGAACAGGCTGGCCTGGATGCGCCGGCGCAGGAAGGTCCAGTGGAAGGCGGGCGAGACGCAGTTCACCGCCACCCGGCGCCACAGCTCCCGCTTGGGCAGGCCGGCCTGCAGGCCGCACAGGCCCAGCACGAAGTCGGCGAACTCGTCCTCCTCCGTCAGCAGCTTCTTGGCGCTGTGGTGCAGCATGTGCTCGTGCTGGTAGTCGTCGAAGCGCTTGAACAGCAGGAAGGCGGAGATCATCCGCCCGGCGCGGCGGTTCGCCTCCCGCCCCGCGAAGACCGTGCCGTGCGAGGCATGGTGGAACACCACCACCTGGAACACCCCCAGGCCCCAGCAGGCCACCAGCCAGCCCAGCGGCAGCAGCAGCCAGGCCAGCGGCCCGCCGCCCATCAGCACCGGCCAGGCGGACAGCGCGAAGCCCCCCAGCACCGCCGCCAGCGCGCCCCAGACGAAGGCCAGCGGGCTGCGCTCGGGCATCGCCTCGCCGGGGGCGGGGCGCGCCGTCAGCCAGGTCAGGAAGGGCTGCACGGCGGCGGGCAGGCGCCGCGCCATCGCCACCCGCGGGTCGGGCGCAGGGCGGGACAGCGGGGGGTCATGGTCCTGGAGGAAGCCGTGCGGGGGAAAGCCGACATGCATGTCCATGTTCCTGTGTTGTGACGGACGAACGGGATGGAGGGCGCCGGGGTGGCCGGATGACGCATGGCCGGGCCGCGCGCCCACCCTGGCCTTCGTGGCAAGGTGGCCAGGGTTGCAGTATTCACATGCAAGGCGGCTGCATGTCGCCCCCGATAACGCGGCGGCTGCTTGACGGGGCGCGCCCGCCGTGCTGCCAGCCGCCATGGCCCAGCAGCACGACCGCATCCTCATCCTCGACTTCGGCTCCCAGGTGACGCAGCTGATCGCCCGCCGCCTGCGCGAGGCCGGGGTGTACTGCGAGATCTGGCCGTTCAACGGCGCGCCGGAGGAGCGGGTGCGCGGATTCGCGCCCCGCGGCGTCATCCTGTCGGGCGGGCCGGCCAGCACCACGGAGGATGCGAGCCCCCGGGTGCCCGACCACGTCTTCACGCTGGGCGTGCCGGTGCTGGGCATCTGCTACGGCCAGCAGGCCATGTGCCTGCAGCTGGGCGGCACGGTGGAGGGGCACGAGCACCGCGAGTTCGGCCGCGCCTACGTGGAGGTGCAGGAGGACAGCGCGCTGACCCAGGGCGTCTGGGCCAAGGGCGCGCGCGAGCAGGTGTGGATGAGCCACGGCGACCGCGTGACCGCCCTGCCCCCGGGCTTCCGCACCGTCGCCACCAGCGAGGGCGCGCCCTTCGCCATCACGGCGGACGAGGCGCGGCGCTTCTACGGCGTGCAGTTCCACCCGGAGGTGGTGCACACTCCGCACGGCGCCGCGCTGCTGAGGAACTTCGCCCACGCCATCTGCGGCTGCACCGGCGACTGGACCATGGCCGCCTACCGCGCCGAGATGGTGGGGAGGATCCGCGCCCTGGTGGGCGGCGGGCGTGTGGTGTGCGGGCTGTCGGGGGGCGTGGATTCCTCCGTCGCCGCCGTGCTGATCCACGAGGCGATCGGCGACCAGCTGACCTGCATCTACGTGGACCACGGGCTGATGCGCGCCAACGAGAGCGCGCAGGTGGTCAGCACCTTCCGCGACCGCTTCAACATCCGGCTGGTGCATCGCGACGCGTCCGAGCTGTTCCTCGGCCAGCTCTCGGGCGTCACCGACCCGGAGGTGAAGCGCAAGACCATCGGCCGGCTGTTCATCGAGGTGTTCGAGGAGGAGCAGGCCCGGCTGGGCGGCGCCGACTTCCTGGCGCAGGGCACGCTGTACCCCGACGTCATCGAGAGCGTGTCGGCCACCGGCGGGCCGTCCGTCACCATCAAGAGCCACCACAACGTCGGCGGCCTGCCCGAGGGCATGCGGATGCGGCTGGTGGAGCCGCTGCGCGAGCTGTTCAAGGACGAGGTGCGGGAGCTGGGGCGCGAGCTGGGGATCCCCGAGGAGATCGTGGGCCGCCACCCCTTCCCCGGCCCGGGCCTGGCCATCCGCATCCCCGGCGAGGTGACGCGCGAGAAGGCCGACCTGCTGCGCCGGGTGGACAGCATCTTCCTGGAGGAGATCCGCGCCGCCGGGCTGTACGACGCCATCTGGCAGGCCTTCGCCGTGCTGCTGCCGGTGCGCACCGTGGGCGTGATGGGCGATGGCCGCACCTACGACCAGGCCTGCGCCCTGCGCGCCGTGACCAGCACGGACGGCATGACGGCCGAGTTCTACCCCTTCGACATGGGCTTCCTGGGCCGGGTGGCCAACCGCATCGTCAACGAGGTGCGCGGGATCAACCGCGTGACCTACGACATCACGAGCAAGCCGCCCGGCACCATCGAGTGGGAGTGAGCCTCAGCCCGGCGGCAGGCGCAGCTCGGTCCGGCTGCCCCGCGCCGTGCCGGGCCGCGACAGCACCCCGCCCACCTGCCCGGCCAGCGCGTCGGCGATGGCCAGGCCCAGGCCGCCGCCGGCCTTGCCCGGGGTGAAGCCCACCCCGTCATCGGACACCGACAGGCGGTAGCCGGCCGGCTCCGCCACGCCCTCGACGCGGACCTGCCCGCCCTGCCCGTGCGGGAAGGCGTGGCGCGCGGCATTGGTCACCAACTCGCTCACCAGGAGGCCGCAGGCGGAGGCGACGGAGCCGTCCACCTCCAGCGGCGCCACCGCCACCTCCAGCGCCACGCCGGCCGGCAGGTTGGCCGCCAGCATGCGGCCCACCCGCGCCAGGAAGCCCGACAGCTCCACCCGCCCGGCTTCCTCGGCGTCGTGCAGGGCGGCGTGCAGCAGGGCGATGGCCTCCACCCGCGACGCGGCGTCGGCCAGCGCCGCCCCGGCATCCGGCCGCCCGGCCTGCAGGCGCAGCATGGAGCCCACCACCTGCAGCGAGTTCTTCACCCGGTGGTCCACCTCGCGCCGCAGCACCTCCTCGCGCGCCGCGGCCTCGGACAGGCTGCGCAGGGCCTGGCGCAGCTCGATCTGGCGCATCACCTGGCGGGCCAGCACGCGCAGCGCCTCGCGCTGGGTGGGGTCCAGGCCGCGCACCCGGGTGTCCAGCACGCAGAGCGTGCCGATGGGCAGGCCCTGGGCGGTTTCCAGCAGCGCGCCGGCGTAGAAGCGCAGCCCCTCCGCCGTGGCGACCAGGGGGTTGCGCTCCATCGCCGGGTCCTGGCGCAGGTCCTCGATGACGGTGAGGCCGGGGCGCAGGATGACGTGGGCGCAGAGCGAGGTGTCCAGCGGCGTCTCGCGCACGCCCAGCCCGGTCTCGGCCAGGAAGAACTGGCGGTGCTCCTCCACTAGGTTCACCACGGCGATGGGGGTGCCGCACAGGCGGGCGGCCAGCGCCGCCACCTCCTCGAAATCGGCTTCCCTCGGGGCGTCCAGCAGGCCGGTCGCGCGCAGGGCGGCCAGGCGCTCGGCCTGGCGGGGGTGGGGGTCGGCGGCGGTCATCGCGCCCAGCATAGCACGGCGTGGGCAGCCGGCAGGGGGCGTGGCATGCTGCAACACCCCCCGTCCCCGCGGCGTTGCCCCGGCGGACCCGCCGAAAGAGGACGCTGACCCATGCCCGACGCCGCGACCCTGAATGCCCTGCGCGCGGCGGTGGAGGCCGGCTTCGAGGAGGAGCTGCGCTTCCTGGCCGACATCGTCCGCTTCCAGTCGCTGCGCGGCAAGGAGGCGCCGCTGCAGGACCACCTGGCCCGCTGGCTGGCCGGGCGCGGCTACGCGGTGGACCGCTTCTCGCTGGCCGAGGTGGCGCTGGACTCCCACCCCAAGGCGGCGCCGATGGAGGGGGCCGACCCCGCGCAGTCCATCCAGGTCGTCGCCTCGCGCCGCTGCGGCGAGCCGAGCGGGCGCTCGCTGATCCTGCAGGGGCACATCGACGTGGTGCCGGAGGGGCCGGCGGCGATGTGGACCCTGGCGCCGTGGTCGGCCACGGTGAAGGACGGCTTCCTGTACGGGCGCGGCGCCGCCGACATGAAGGCCGGGGTGGCGGCGATGATCTTCGCCATGGAGGCCATCCGCGCCTGCAACTGGTGCCCGGCCGGCGACGTGCACCTGATGACGGTGACGGAGGAGGAGAGCACCGGCAACGGCGCGCTGGCCACCCTGCTGCGCGGCTACCGCGCCGACGCGGTGCTGATCCCCGAGCCGACCGGGCACACCCTCACCCGCGCCCACACCGGCACGGTGTGGTTCCGGCTGCGGGTGCAGGGCATCCCCGTCCACGTCGCGGTGGCGCAGAGCGGCTCCAACGCCATCATGTCGGCCTACCGCCTGATCGCCGGGCTGGAGCGCCACGTGGCGACGCTGAACCAGGAGGCGCGCTCGCACCGCTGGTACGGCGAGGTGGCGGACCCCATCAAGTTCAACCCCGGCATCATCCGCGGCGGCGACTGGGCCAGCAGCACGCCGGCCTGGTGCGAGGTGGATTGCCGCATCGGCCTGCTGCCCGGCACCACGCCGGCCGAGGCGATGGAGGGCGTGCGGCGCGCCGTGGCCGAGGCGGTGCGCGGCGACCGCTTCCTGGAGGCCAACCCGCCGGAAGTGACCTTCCACGGTTTCCAGGCGGACGGCTTCGTGCTGGAGCCCGGCAGCGAGGCCGAGGCGGTGCTGGCCGATGCCCACCGCGCCGTGCATGGCGAGGAGATGGCCGCGCGCCTGTCCACCGCGGTGAACGACACGCGCTACTACGGCGCGGATTTCGGCATGCCCGCGCTGTGCTACGGCCCCTCCGGCGAGGGCATCCACGGCTTCGACGAGCGCGCGGACATCGAGTCGCTGCGTGCGACGACGCTGGCCATCGCGTGCTTCGTGGCGGATTGGTGCGGGGTGCGGCCGCTCAGCTGAGCGGCTGGTTGGAGGCGAGGAAGCGTTCCGCCGCGCGGTGCAGCACGCGCAGGTTCACCGCCAGGTCCTCCTCCTTGGTGTCCTCGGCCCAATGGTGGCTGATGCCGCCGATGGAGGGGGTAAACAGCATCGCCGCCGGCATCAGCCGCGCCATGTACTGCGCGTCGTGGCCGGCGCCTGAGGGCATCCGCATGTGCGCGCCGGGCGCGATCTCCTCCGCCGCCTGCTCCAGCGCGTCCATCATCGCCGGGTGGCAGGGGGCGGGGACGGAGCGCGACATGGTTTCCAGCACCGCCGTGCAGCGCTCGCGGCGGTTGGACTCCTGCACGATGGCCCGCAGGGTGCGCTCCATGCGCTCCAGCGTCGGCACGTCGATGTCGCGGAACTGGAACAGCACCTCGGCGCGGCCGGGGATGATGCTCTGCGCGCCGGGCTCCAGCGCGATGCGGCCGCAGGTCCAGGTGGAGCGCTCGCCGCAGACCATGGGGAATTCCCCGTCGATGCGCGCCAGCAGGCGCACCGCGGCCAGCCCGGCGTCGCGCCGCTCGGCCATGGTGGTGCCGCCGGCATGGTCCTGCATGCCCTCGATGAGGATGCGGTACTGCCAGATGGCGACGATGCCGGTGACCACGCCGACCTGCAGGCCGCGCGATTCGAGCTGGGTGCCCTGCTCGATGTGCAGCTCGAAGAAGCCCTTGTAGCGGGCGGGGTCCAGGGTGAAGCGCGGGAGGCCCTCCAGCCCGGCCTCGCGCAGGGCGTCGCGCAGCGTCTTGCCGTGGTAGCGGTTGGACAGGCCGTCAATCTCCGCCTCCGTCAGCGTGCCCGAGGCGCTGCGGCTGCCGATGAAGCCGCCGTAGTGGCCTTCCTCGTCGGCGAAGCAGATCACGTCCACCGGCAGGCCGGCGCGGGCCAGCGCCACGCCCGCCACCACGCCCAGCGCGCCGTCCAGCCAGCCGGCCTGGTTCTGCGTCTCGATGTGGGAGCCGACCAGCAGCTTGGGGCCGGGGCCGGGGTGGCGGCCGATGATGTTGCCGATGCCGTCCATCTCGGCCTGGAGGCCGCATTCCTCCAGCCGGGCGAGCAGCCAGCGGCGGCTTTCCATGTCCTCCGGCGAGTAGGTGGGGCGGTGCACGCCGGTGCGGAACTGGCCGATTTTCCGCAACTCATGGAGGTCACGGAGGAAGCGGTCGGTGTCCGGCGCGGTCATGTTGCCCCCTGGCATGCGAGGGCGGCAGGATAGCGCCATGGACATCCAACGCCACCCCACGCCCACGGGCGGCCGCCCCTTCCCGCCCTTCTCCATGAGCGTGCGGCACGGTCCGACGCTCTACGTCTCCGGCCTCGGCCCCGTGGCGGCGGATGGCACGATCGCGCGCGGCGACTTCGCAGCGCAGTTCGCGCAGGTGATGGCGAACCTGCACGCGGCGCTGGCGCAGGCGGGCACCGACATCACCCGCGTGCTGAAGGCCAACGTGCTGCTGGTGCGCGCCACCGACGTGGAGGAGATGAACCGACTCTACCGCGCCGCCTTCCCGGCGGAGGCGCTGCCGGCGCGCACCACCTGCGTGGTGGCGGCGCTGCCGGTGCCGGACTTCCTGCTGGAGATCGAGTGCGTGGCGGCGGTGGGGTGAAGCCGGGCGGGCCGCGCCGCGTTGTTCGCCGCATGCCCGACGAAGATTGCCTGCCGCTGCGCCTCGGCCCCTGGCTGGCGCGCCACGACGAACCGGCGGAGGAGCCGCCCGACGAACCGGAGGCGACCGCGGAGGACCCTCCTAGAGAGTGAGGCCGCCATCCACCACCACCGTCTGGCCGGTCACCATCGCGGCGCCGGCCAGCAGGAAGACGATGACCTCCGCCAGGTCCTCCGGCTCGCAGCGGCGCTTCAGGGCGGCCTTGTCGATGCTGGTGGCGCGCTGCTCGTTGGTCCACTCCACCTGCCAGGAGGAGTTGACCGCGCCGGGGGCGACGGCGTTCACCCGCACCTCCGGCCCCATGCCGCGCGCCAGGTTGCGCGTCAGCGACACCACGCCGGCCTTGGTGGCGCCATAGGCCATGGAGGAGCCGGGATAGCCCAGCCCGGCGATGGAGGCGGTGCTGACCACCGCGCCGCCGGCCGCCTTCAGGTGCGGCGCGGCGGCCTTGATGCAGCGGAACACCCCCAGCAGGTTCACCTCGATCACCGCCTGCCAGAGTTCCTCGGTGATGCGGTCCAGCTCGTGCGGGGCGATGGCGGTGCGGGTGCCCGGCGTGCCGGCGTTGCAGACCAGGTAGTCCAGCCGGCCGAGGTCCCGCGCCGCCTGCTCCACCATGCGCGGGCCATCGGCGGCGTCGCCGACATTGCCGGGGGCGGAGAGGACGTCCATCCCCTCGGCGCGCAGGGCGTCCACCATGTCCGGGCCGCGGGAATCCTCGGCCAGGTGGTTGATTGCGACGCGGCAGCCGGACTTCGCCAGCAGCCGCACCGTGGCCAGCCCGATGCCCGAGGCGCCGCCGGTCACCAGCGCCGCCTTGCCGCGGAGGTCGTAGGTGATCATCGCGCGTATCCCGCCATGGTGCCGATCTCCCGCAGCGCCTTCTTCAGCGCGATGAGGCGCCGGTCGCGCTCCTCGAACAGCCGGGCCGGGTCGTCGCCCCAATCGTAGTAGCCGCGGCCGGACATCACGCCCGTGGCGCCCTCGGCAATCAGCGCGTCCATGGAGGGGCTGGCCTCGAAGGGTTCGGGCGGGGTGTACATCCGGTTGCGGAAGGTGTGCTGCAGCAGCGGCAGGCCGGTGAAGTCCGCCTTGGCCATGACGCCGACGATGGGCATGCGCAGGGCGATGCCATGCACCACCGCCTCGTCCACCGTGCGGGCGTCGGCGTAGCCGTTGTCGATCAGCCACTGCACCTCGTTCTGCACCGTGGCCTGGATGCGGTTGGCGATGTAGCCGGGGATGAAGCGCCGCATCACCACCGGCTTCTGGTCCATCGCCAGCAGGGCGTCGCGCACCGCCTCCAGCCGCCCGGCCTCCAGCGCCTCGTTCGGCACCAGGTCCACCAGGTCCACCAGGTAGGGCGGGGTGTACCAGTGGGCGATCATCGCGCGCGGCAGCAGGGCGGCCGGCATCAGCGGGAAGACGTCGAGGTAGGAGGTGTTCGACGCCAGCGTGGCGCCCGGCGGCAGCAGCGCTTCCAGCTGGGCGTAGAGGGCGCGCTTGGCGTCGGGCTGCTCGATGATGGCCTCGATGACGAGGTCCGCGCCTTCCACGCATTCCGCCAGGCCGGCCTGGCAGGTGACGCGCTGCGCCAGGGCGCCGGGCTCCATGCCCTTGTTCTCGCCGTGGGCGGCGAGGGTGGCCAGGGCGGTTTCCATCAGGCGCGGCGCGCGCTCCAGCGTGGGCGCGTGGGTGTCGGTGAGGCGGACGGTGTGCCCGCCCATCGCCCAGACCAGGGCGATGCCATGCCCCATCAGCCCCGCGCCGACCACCGCGACCTTCATGCCCGCCTCCTCCATCCGTTGGGGGCAAGGCTGCGGCGGCGTGGGCGCGCGGTCAACCGGCGGGGCGCATCCGCAGCAGGTAGCGCTGGCGGCCTTCCATCACCAGCACGCCGTGCTGGTTGTGGATCGTGCTGCGCAGGCCGAGCACCCCGGTGGTGCGGTTGGGGGACAGCTCGTCCACCTCCAGCGCCGGGTACAGCGTGTCGCCGCGGAACACGGGATGGAGGAAGCGCGAGGATTGCTCGAGGAAGCCCTTCAGGCTGTCCTCCATCAGGAAAGGCAGCAGCCCCGCCCCGGCGCAGGACTGGATGGCCACCTGGAAGCCGTGCGCCAGCAGGTCCGGCATGCCGCGCGCGCGGCAGAACTCGCGGTCGTAGTGCACCGGGTGGTTGTCGCCCGAGGCGGCCTGGAAGGCGGCGAACAGGCCGCTGGTCATGGTGCGGCTGGGCAGGCGGAACACCTCGCCCAGCGCGAAGTCGGCGAACCAGCGCTGCTGCGGCGCCAGGCGGTGCGCGGCGGGGTCGAAGGGCGCGCTCACCGGCGGTCCCAGGGGCTGCGGAAGCGCGGGCGCGGGCCGGCGGCGCGCGGGGCCGGGGGCAGCCCGCCGGGCAGGCCCGGCGGCGCCTCGCCGCGCAGGGCCATGAGGCGGGCGATGCGCTCCTCCGTGCGCGGATGGGTGCTGAACAGGTTGTCCATCCGCAGCCCGGACAGCGGGTTGACGATGAACATGTGCGCGGCGGCCGGGTTCGCCTCGGCGCGCTCGTTCACCCGGCCCTGCTTGTAGCGCTCCAGGTTGGCCAGCGCCGAGGCCAGCCAGGTGGGGTCGCCGCAGATGCGCGCGCCTTCGGCGTCGGCCTCGTACTCGCGGGAGCGCGAGATGGCCGCCTGCACCACCACCGCGGCCAGCGGCGCCAGCAGCATGGCCAGCAGCGCGACGAGCGGGTTGGGCCGGTGGTCGCGCCCGCGGCCCAGCATGAAGCCGAACTGCCCCAGGAAGCCGATGGCACCCGCCAGGGTGGCGGTGACCGCCATGATGAGGGTGTCGCGGTGCTTGATGTGCGCCAGCTCGTGCGCCACCACGCCGGCCACCTCGCGCTCGTCCATCATCTCCAGCAGGCCGGTGTTCAGCGCCACGGCGCCGCGCTCGGGGCTACGGCCGGTGGCGAAGGCGTTGGGCTGGTTCTCGTGGATGACGTAGAGCTTCGGCGTGGGGATGCCGGCGCGCTGGGCCAGCCCCTCGACCATGCCGTGCAGGCGCGGGTTCTCCGCCGGGCCGACCGGCTGCGCGCCCTGCATGCGCAGCACCATGGAATCGCTGCCCCACCAGGCGAACAGGTTGGTGGCCCCGGCGATGGCCAGGGCCACCCACATGCCCTGCTGCCCGCCCAGCGCCCAGCCCACCGCCATGAACAGCGCGGTCAGCCCCGCCATCAGCACCAGCGTGCGGAAATAGCCGCGCATCGCGTCCTCCTCCAGCCGTGGGGAAGGCTGCCACACCCTTCACGGCGGCGCCACGCCGCGCCATGTGGGGGGCATGAGCGAGGAGCCACCCCCCTTCCCCCCCGGCAAGCCGCGCGGCGCGCCGCCGCTGACGGTGTACGAGCGCCCTGCCCGCCCACCCGCCGACCCCAAGGTGGAGGAGGAAGGCCCCAAGGGGCCGGAACCCACGCGCTACAACGACTGGGAGCGCAAGGGGCGCGTCAGCGACTTCTAGGCTTGGGGCGCCGCTGGGCCGGGGGGCGCCGCCGCGCCGGGGCCCAGCGCGCGCGTCATCAGCACCGTGTCCACCCAGCGGCCATGCTTCCAGCCGGTGGCCGGCAGCAATCCGGCATGGGCGAAGCCCAGTGCCCGGTGCAGGCCGATGGAAGGCGCGTTGCCGCTGTCGCCAATCACGGCGACCATCAGGCGGAACCCCTTCGCCGCGCAGCGCTCAAGCAGGGCGCCGAGCAGGGCCCGCCCCACCCCGCCGCGCGGCGCGCCGGGCGCAACGTAGACGGAATCCTCCACGGTGAAGCGATAGGCCGGGCGGGTGCGGAACGGGCCGGCATGGGCGTAGCCCAGCACTTGCCCGCCCGCCTCGGCCACCAGATGCGGGTGACCGGCCTCCAGCAGGGCGGCGCGGCGGCGCGCCATTTCCTCCTCCGCCGGCGGAACAAGTTCGAAAGAGGCCAGGCCGTGGCGAACCCAGTGGCCGTAGATGGCGGTGATGGCGGGAAGGTCGGCGTCGCGGCCGTCGCGGATGAGCATGCGGCGGTGAAACGCAAGCCGCCGCTGCGGTCCAGATGGACGTACCGACGCATCGTCGCTACCCCTGGCCCCGCCAAGGGAGACGGACGCATGGACGAGGCCACCACCCCCATCCTGACGGTGGAGGGGCCGCGCGCCACCATCCGCCTGAACCGCCCCCGCGTGCACAACCGCATCGAGCCCGCCGACCTGCGGGCGCTGATGGAGCATTTCGCGGCGGTGGAGGCCGACCCGGCGGTGCGGGTGCTGGTGCTGACCGGCACCGGGCGCTCCTTCTCCTCCGGCTACCACCTGGGCGACCTGGAGGCGCGGCCGGACGCCGAGGTGACCGGCGAGCTGTCCTTCGAGGCGATGCTGGAGCGGCTGGAGCGCCTGGCGGTGCCGGTAGTGGCGCGGCTGAATGGCGGTGTTTATGGCGGCTCCACCGACCTCGCGCTGTGCTGCGACTTCCGGGTGGGGCTGGCCTCGATGGAGCTGCGGATGCCCGCGGCGGCGCTGGGGCTGCACTACTATCCCTCGGGCATGGTGCGCTACGCCTCGCGCCTGGGGCTGAACGCGGCCAAGCGCCTGTTCCTGCTGGCCGAGACGGTGAAGGCGCCCGAGCTGCTGGCCATCGGCTACCTGACCGGGATGGCGGCCGACGAGGCGGCGCTGGACGCCGCGACCGACCGGCTGGCCGACCGGCTGGCCGCCAATGCGCCCCTGGCCGTGCAGGGCATCAAGCGCAGCCTGAACGAGATCGCCCGCGGCGAGTTCGACGTCGCCGCCGCGCTGGAGCGTGCGAAGGCCAGCCAGGCCAGCGCCGACCTGCGCGAAGGGCTGGCGGCGTTCCGGGAGAAGCGCCCACCCCGCTTCACCGGAAGGTGAGTTTCCAGACTGGAACATTGTCTCGGGAATGAAGCATTTGTGGTGGGAATGCCACAGGAAGCTACAAACACAGGTTGTGGTATTGAGGCGGCTTGCACGTTCGGGCGATGTTAACCTGTCGCCAGAATGGAGCCGCCGATGTCCAGCCTGAACTTCCTCGTGCAGAACGACTGGGGCACCGGGATGGTGGGGGTCGTGACCTTGCAGGCCAGCGCCGGCGCGCTGTCCAACTGGGAGGTCAGCTTCGCCGCGCCCTTCACCATCTCGCAGATCTGGAATGCCGAGATCGTGTCCTACGTGAACGGCGTCTACACGGTGCGCGGCGCCTCCTGGAACGCCAGCCTGGAGGCCGGCGCGGCCACCGGCTTCGGCTTCGTGGCGCTGGGGGCGGGCGGGCTGTCGCAGCTCGGCCTGGGCGGGCCGGCCCTGCCGGCGGCGTCGGTGGCCGCCCAGGGCGCGGCGGAGGGCGGCGAGGCGGTGTTCACCGTCACCCTCTCGGCGGCCTCGGCGCAGCCGGTGGTGCTGGGCTGGAGCACGCGCGACGGCACCGCCCGCGCCGGGGAGGACTACGTGGCCGGCGCCGGGCAGCTCACCTTCGCGCCGGGCGAGACGGTGAAGACCATCCGCGTGGCGCTGGCCGATGATGCCCGGCACGAGGGCGGCGAGGCCTTCTTCCTGGACCTGGCGCCGGTGTCGGGCGCGACCGTGGCCGTGGCGCAGGCGCAGGCCGCCATCCTGGACGACGACGCCGCGCCGCTGGTCTCGGTCGCGGCCGGCGCCGCCGCCGAGGCGGGCGGGCAGGCGCAGTTCACCATCAGCCTGTCCGCGGCCTCCGGCCTGCCGGTGACGGTCGCCTGGGCGACGCAGGGCGGCACGGCCGGGGCGGGGGCGGACTTCACCGCCGCCTCCGGCACCGTGACCTTCGCCCCGGGCGAGACCAGCAAGGCCATCGCCGTCGCGGTGGCGCAGGATGCGCTGGTGGAGGGCGCGGAAACCTTCTCCGTGGTGCTCTCGGCGCCGCAGGGGGCGGTGCTGGGCACCGCCAGCGCCACCGCCACCATCGCCGATGACGACATCGCGCCACCACCGCCGCCGGTGGCCGGGCCCTCCGTCTCGGTGGCGGATGCCTCGGTGCTGGAGGGCCATGGCGGCGGCGGCACGCCCGGCTTCTTCTCGACCAGCGGCAACCAGATCGTGGACGCCGCCGGCAACCCGGTGCGCATCGCCGCCGTGTCGTGGTTCGGCATGGACAACGAGCTGGGGGTGCCGCACGGGCTGTGGACGCGCAACTGGCAGGAGATGCTGGGCGAGATCAAGGCGCTGGGCTTCAACACCATCCGCCTGCCCTTCTCCTCCGACACGCTGGACAACACCTCCATCAGCGGCGTGGACTACGCGCTGAACCCGGACCTGGCGGGGCTGACGCCGCTGCAGGTGATGGACAAGGTGGTGGCGGGGGCCGGCGCGCTGGGGCTGCGCATCATCCTGGACCACCACGTCAACACCAATGGCCAGTTCGTGCCGGACAACCCCTACTGGTTCAACGGCCAAGTGAGCGAGGCGCGCTGGATCAGCGACTGGCAGATGCTGGCCCAGCGCTACGCCGGCAACGCCACGGTGATCGGCGCCGACCTGCACAACGAGCCCTGGGGCGGCACCTGGGGCGGCGGCGGCGCCACCGACTGGCACCGCGCCGCCACCGCCGCGGGCAACGCCATCCAGGCGGTGAACCCCGACTGGCTGATCATCGTCGAGGGCGTGGCCCAGGCCGGGGGCGACAGCTACTGGTGGGGCGGCAACCTGCAGGGCGTGCGCGACCTGCCGGTGGTGCTGAACATCCCCAACAAGGTGGTCTACTCGCCGCACGACTACCCCAACTCCATCTACAACGCCGCCTGGTTCCAGGGCGCGGGGTGGGAGGACCGGCTGGCCGCGGTGATGGACGAGAACTGGGGCTACATCTTCCGCGAGGAGATCGCGCCGATCTGGGTGGGCGAGTTCGGCACCCGCATGACCGACCCCAAGGACCTGGTGTGGCTGGACAAGATCACCGCCGTGCTCCAGGGCGACTTCGACGCCGATGGCGACAACGACCTGGCGCCCGGCGACCTGGGGATGAGCTGGTCCTGGTGGTCGTGGAACCCCAATTCGGGCGACACCGGCGGCATCCTGGCCGATGACTGGCGCACGGTGAACGCCCACAAGGTGGCGGTGCTGCAGCCGCTGATGGCCACGCTGCCCGACGCCACCGCCGGCGGGGCGCCGGTGGCGCCGGCCGAGCTGTCCTTCGCCGTCACGCTTTCCGCCGCCTCGGCCGAGGCGGTGACGCTGGGCTGGCGCACGGTGGCCGGCACCGCCCAGGGCAGCGACTTCACCGCCGCCGCCGGCAGCCTGACCTTCGCCCCGGGCGAGACCGCCAAGGTCATCACCGTCGCCGTGGCCGGGGACCGGGTGGCGGAGGCGGACGAGACGGTGCTGCTGGAGCTGCTGTCGGCCAGCGGCGCCGTCATCGGCCGCGGCGTGGCCACCGGCACCATCCTGAACGACGACGGCGCGGTGCCGCCGCCCGTCACGCCGCCGGTCACGCCGCCGGTCACCCCTCCCCCCGCCCCGCCGCCGGCCGGGCCGGGCGGGCTGGTGGGCAGCGTGCGCGTGACGGACGACTGGGGCTGGGGCTTCGTGGCCGAGGTGACGCTGCGCAACGCCGGCGCCGCGGCGGTGAATGGCTGGTCCTTCCGGCTGGACACCGACGACCAGGTGGTGAACCTGTGGAACGGCACCATCACCGGCCGCGCCGCCGATGGCGACGTGCTGGTGGCCGATGCCGGCTGGAACGCCGCCATCGCGCCCGGGGCCAGCGTGACGCTGGGCTTCCAGGCCACCGGCTCCAGCGCCGGGGTGCTGGACGTGCTGTTCGGCTGAACCGCCTGCCCGTTCCCGCGCCAGGGCGGCGGGCGGGAATGCGGATTTGCCGCCGCCGCAGGGTCGAAGCCCGGCGGCGGCGGCGCTATGCTGGGCGCATCGAGGGGGAGTGCCGCCGCCCATGTCCATCCACGCCGCGCTGACGCACCGGACCAGCTACCGCTACGACAAGCCGGTCGCGCTGGGGCCGCAGACCATCCGCCTGCGCCCGGCGCCGCATGCGCGCACCCCCATCCTGGCCTATTCGCTGAAGGTGGAGCCGGCGAACCACTTCCTGAACTGGCAGCAGGACCCGCAGGGGAACTTCCAGGCGCGCGTGGTCTTCCCCGACAAGGTGCGCGAGTTCAGCGTGACGGTGGACGTGCTGGCCGACATGGCCGTCATCAACCCCTTCGACTTCTTCCTGGAGCCGCAGGCCGAGAGCTTCCCCTTCACCTACGACCCGGTGCTGGAGGAGGAGCTGGCGCCGTTCCGCAAGGCCGCGCCCGCCGGGCCGCTGCTGCGGGCGCTGCTGGAGAACATCCCGCGCGAGGCGGAGCGCACGGTGGACTGGCTGGTGCAGGTGAACCAGCTGGTGCAGGGGCGCATCGCCTACATCGTGCGCATGGAGCCGGGCGTGTGGGAGCCCGAGCGCACCCTGGCGGAAGGCCGCGGTTCCTGCCGCGACAGCGCCTGGCTGCTGGTGCAGGCGCTGCGGCACCTGGGCCTGGCGGCGCGGTTCTGCTCGGGCTACCTCATCCAGCTGGTGGCCGACGTGAAGGCGGTGGACGGTCCCTCCGGCCCGGAGGCCGACTTCACCGACCTGCATGCCTGGACCGAGGTCTACCTGCCGGGCGCCGGCTGGGTGGGGCTGGACCCGACCAGCGGGCTGTTCGCCGGCGAGGGGCACATCCCGCTGGCCGCCACGCCGGAGCCGCAGAGCGCCGCCCCCATCTCCGGCCTCGTGGAGAAGGCGGAGGTGGAGTTCGGCTTCGGCATGGAGGTCCGGCGCGTGGAGGACCGGCCGCGCGTCACCAAGCCCTACACCCCCGCGCAGTCGGCGGCGATCCGCGCCATGGGGCGCGAGGTGGACCGCGCGCTGGCCCGGCAGGACGTGCGCCTGTCCATGGGCGGGGAGCCGACCTTCGTGGCGGCGGGCGACCGCGACGCGGCGGAGTGGAACACCGACGCGCTGGGGCCGACCAAGCGCGCCTTCGCCTTCCGGCTGCTGCGGCGGCTGGCGCCGCTGTGGGCGCCGGGCCACGTCATCCACACCGGGCAGGGCAAGCAGTATCCGGGCGAGCCGCTGCCGCGCTTCGCGCTGTCCTGCCACTGGCGGCGCGACGGCGAGGCGATCTGGCAGGACCCGGCCCTGCTGGCCAGCGACGACGACCACGACGACGCCGCCCCCGCCGACGCCCAGCGCTTCGCCGAGGCGCTGGCCGAGCGCCTGCAGGTGGACCCCGCCCTGGCGCGGCCGGCGCACGAGGACGTGCACTACTACCTGTGGCGGGAAAGCCGCCTGCCCGCCAACGTGGTGGCCGAGGACGCCAAGCTGGCCGACCCGCTGGAGCGCGCGCGCTTCGCGCGGCTGTTCCGCGGCGGGCTGGGCAGCGCGGTGGGCACGGTGCTGCCGCTGCGCCGCGTCTGGATGGGCGGGGAGCGGCGCTGGCAATCCGGCCGCTGGTTCCTGCGCGACGACGTGCTGTTCCTGACGCCGGGCGATTCGCCCATGGGGCTGCGGCTGCCGCTGGCCTCCCTGCCCTGGCTGGACCCGGATGTGCTGGCGCTGGAGGCCGAGGCCGCGGCCGACCCCTTCGCGCCGCGCGGCCCGCTGCCGGGGCGCGAGCAGCTGCGCGCGGCCTTCCGCCAGCCCATCCTGGACGCGGCGCGGATGCGCGCGCTGCGCGGCGCGGCGCCCGGCGGCGACGGGCTGGCCATCAACGAGCGCCCGACGCCGCAGCCGCTGCCCGAGGTGGGCACGCACGACCCCGCCCAGGTGCGCACCGCCCTGTGCGTGGAGCCGCGCGACGGCAAGCTGCACGTGTTCTTCCCGCCGCTGTTCGACGCCGCCGACTGGCTGGCCCTGGTGGCGGCGGTGGAGGCGACGGCGGCGGAGGCCGGGCGCCCCGTCGTCATCGAGGGCTACCTGCCGCCGTCGGACGACCGCATCAACCACTTCTCCGTCACGCCCGACCCCGGCGTCATCGAGGTGAACATCCACCCAGCCCATTCCTGGGCCGAGATGGAGGAGCGCACCACGCAGCTCTACGAGGAGGCGCGCCAGGTCGGGCTGGCGACGGAGAAGTTCATGCTGGACGGCCGGCACGTGGGCACCGGCGGCGGCAACCACGTGGTGATGGGCGGCTCCAGCGTGGAGGACAGCCCGTTCCTGCGCCGGCCGGACCTGCTGCGCTCGCTGGTGTCGTTCTGGCACAACCACCCGTCGCTGAGCTTCCTGTTCTCCGGCCTGTTCATCGGGCCCACCTCGCAGCACCCGCGGGTGGACGAGGCGCGCATGGATGCCCTGCGCGAGATGGAGATCGCCTTCCGCGAGCTGGACCGGATGCGCGCGCAGGGCCCGGTGCCGCCCTGGCTGGCCGACCGGCTGTTCCGCAACCTGCTGGCGGACATGACCGGCAACACCCACCGCACCGAGTTCTGCATCGACAAGATGTACGACCCCAACCACTCCGGCGGCCGCCGCGGGCTGGTGGAGTTCCGCGCCTTCGAGATGCCGCCGCACGCCGAGATGTCGCTGGCGCAGATGCTGCTGATGCGCGCCGCGCTGGCCGCCTTCTGGCAGAACCCCTACCGGCGCGCGCCCATCCGCTGGGGCACGGCGCTGCACGACCGCTTCCTGCTGCCCGAGTTCTGCGAGAGCGACTTCCTCGGCGCGCTGGAGGAGGTGGCGCAGCTGGGCTTCGCGCTGGATCCCGCCTGGTTCGCCCCGCACCTGGAGTTCCGCTTCCCGCGCCTGGGCTCCGTGGCGGTGCAGGGCATGGAGCTGGAGCTGCGCGCGGCGCTGGAGCCGTGGCACGTGCTGGGCGAGGAGAACGCCGCCGGCGGCACCGCGCGCTACGTGGACAGCTCGGCCGAGCGCGTGCAGGCGCGGGTGACCAACTGGGTGCCCGAGCGCTTCACCCTGGCCGCCAACGGCGTGGCGGTGCCCCTGCAGCCCACCGGCCGCGCGGGCGAGTTCGTCGGCGGCATCCGCTTCAAGGCGTGGGACCCGTATTCGGCGCTGCACCCCACCATCCGCGCCCAGGGGCCACTGGTGCTGGACGTGCACGACGCCTGGACCGGGCGCTCGCTGGGCGGGCTGACGCACCACGTGGCGCATCCCGGCGGGCGCTCCTACGACACCTTCCCGGTCAACGCCAACGAGGCGGAGGCCCGGCGGCGCGCGCGCTTCCTGGCGCAGGGCCACACGCCGGGGCCGATGCCGCGCCCCGTGCCGCAGCCCAGCCTGGAGCACCCCTGCACGCTCGACCTGCGCGCGCATGTGGGATGACCTGCCCGACGGGCCGGACGAGATGGTGTCCGGCCAGGGGCGCATCCTGCCGCACTGGCGCGCGCTGATGGGCGCGGTGGGCGGGCTGGGCCGCCCCGCCCTGGCCGAGCGGCGTGAGCGCCTGCTGCGCGCCATGGCGGAGGACGGCCCGGCCTCGCTGCTGCCCGGCGCGCAGGGGGGCTGGCGGCTGGACCCGCTGCCGCTGGCGCTGGACGGCGCGGAGTTCGCGCGCCTCGCGGATGGGGTGGCGCAGCGCGCCCGGCTGCTGGAGGCGTTGCTGGCCGACCTCTACGGCCCGCAGCACCTGCTGGCGGAGGGGCTGCTGCCGGCGGCCACCGTGCTGGGCTCGCCCCATTTCCTGCGCGCGGCGCGGGCGGCGTCGCCGCGGCGGCCGCTGCTGCACCTCTACGCCGCCGACCTGGTGCGCGCGCCGGGCGGCGGCTGGGCCGTGCTGCAGGACCGCACCGGGCTCACCTCGGGCCTCGGGCTGGTGCTGGAGAACCGGCGGCTGCTGTCCTCGGCGATGCCGGAGGCGTTCCGGGCCGCCGCCCCGCGCTCCCTCACCCCGTTCTTCGAGCTGTGGCAGGAGGCGCTGGCCGCGCTCTGCCCGCAGGCGCAGGCGGAGCCGGCGGTGGCCCTGCTCTCGCCCGGGACGCTGGACGCCCACTGGTACGAGCACGTGGTGCTGTCGCGCGAGCTGGGCTGCGCGCTGGTGGAGGCCGGGGACCTGTCCGTGCGCGGCGGGGCGCTGTTCCTCAAGACGCTGGGCGGGCTGCAACGGCTGGACGTGCTGCTCTCGCGCGTCGAGGGGTCCGGGCTGGACCCGCTGGACCAGCCGGAGGCCGATGCGGCGCGCGGCGTGCCCGGCCTGCTGGACGCGCATCGCCACGGCGCGCTGGCCCTGCTGAACGCGCCCGGCGCCGCCCTGGCCGAGATGCCCTTCCTGCCCGGCTTCCTGCCCGCGCTGGCCGGGCGCCTGCTGGGCGAGGCGCTGGACCTGCCCGCCCTGCCGCACGCCCTGCTGGGCCCGGGCGAGGCCGCGCCGCCCCTGCCCGATGGCCACGCCGCCTGGGCCTTCCGCCCCGCCGCCGATGGCCGCGCCGCCGAGCGGCGCACGCGCGACCCCGCCCGCACCGAGGCCGCGGTGGCCTTGCCGCCGCTGTCCATGGCGCCGGCGCTGGGCGAGGCCGGGATGGCGCCGGTGCCCCTGGTGCTGCGGGTGTTCGCGATGAATGACGGCCATCGCTGGACCGTGCTGCCCGGCGGGCTCGGCCGGCTGACGGCGGCGGGCGTGCCGCTGCTGGGCCGGCTGCCGGGCGGCGGCTGGTGCAAGGACGCCTGGGTGCCGCCCGACCCCTCGGAGGCCATCATCGGCCCGGCGGCGCACCAGGTGGCGCCGCTGCCCATCCGGCGCGCGGCGGGCGCCATCCCCTCGCGCGTGGCGGACAACCTGTTCTGGCTGGGCCGCTACGTAGAGCGGCTGGACCGCGGCGCGCGGCTGATGCGCGCCGCCATCGCGCGGCTGCGCCGCGGCGCGCTGCTCCCGCGCGAGATGGCGGAGCTTTCGGCCCTGGCGCTGTGCTTGGTGGAAGCCAACCTGCTGGGGCGCGAGGCGATGCCCAGCACCGGCAGCCTGTCCCCCTTCGCGGACGCGCTGGGCCGCGTGGCGCTGCCGGCGCTGCGCCACCAGCAGGACAGCATCGGGCGCCTGGTGGAGTCGGTGCGCGACCGCCTGACGGCGGACATGCACGCCACCTTCACCCAGACTCTGCGCGCCGCCGGGGCCGCGCTGGACGCCGCCCCGGCCGACCTGCCGGAGATGGCGCGCGCCCTGGTGCCCTCGCTGCGCTTCGCCAACGCCGTGGCCGGCATGGCCGCGGAGAACATGGTGCGCGGCGGCGCCCACCTGTTCCTGGAGCTGGGCCGGCGCATCGAGCGCGCCCACGCCGTCGCCTCGGAGGTCGCGACCGCGCTGGACGGGCCGGCGGCGCGGGTGGAGGCCGGGCTGCGGCTGGCGCTGGAGCTGTGCGACAGCGCCATCACCTACCGCTCGCGCTACCTCGCCGTCCTGCAGCCCGCCCCGGCGCTGGACCTGGTGCTGGCCGACCGCTCCAACCCGCGCGGCCTGGCCTTCCAGCTGGCCGGCATCGCCGCCGCGCTGGGCGAGGTGGCGCCCGGCGCCGGCGACCCGGCCGCCGAGGAGGCGGCCCGGCTGCTTACCCTGGCCGAGGGGCTGACCCAGCGCCTGCTGGACGCCCCGGACCAGGCGCGCGAGGCCGCCGCCCTGCCGCCGCTGCTGCGCGCCATGGCCACCGACCTGGGCGAGCTGTCCGACCAGGTGACGCGGCGCTACTTCGCCCTGCTGCCGCCCGCCCGCGCCATCGGGGTGGATGTGGGGATGGACGCGCTGGTCATCGGCGCCTAGGCCCGCCCGCGATGACCATCTACTGGCTGCGGCACCGCACCGCCTACCGCTATGCCCAGCCGGTGGACCTGGCGGCGCACCTGCTGCACCTGCGCCCGCGCCCCCTGCCCGGCCAGCGCGTGCTGAGCGCGCGGCTGACCTGCCTGCCCGCGCCCGACCACCACACCGAGACGCATGACCACTTCGGCAACGCCGCCACCCGCCTGTTCCTGGGCGCGCCGCACACCGCCTTCGAGGTGACGGCCGAGTCGCTGGTGGAGGTGGACTTCCCCGCCCCCCCGGCGGACACCCCGCCCTGGGAGGCCGTGCGCGACGCCGCCCACAGCGCCGAGGCCGCCGAATTCGTGCTGCCCACCCCCGCCATCCCCCTGCTGGCGGAGGCGCGCGCGCTGGGCGGGCGCTGCTTCGCCCCCGGCACGCCCATCCTGGCCGGGCTGGACGCGCTGAACGCGCTGATGCGCGCCGAGTTCCGCTTCCAGGCCGGCGTGACCAGCATCACCACCCCCATCGCCGAGGTGCTGCGCACCCGCCGCGGCGTATGCCAGGACTTCACGCAGGTGATGCTCTCGGCGCTGCGGGCGCTGGGGCTGCCGGCGCGCTACGTCTCGGGCTACGTGCGCACGCGCCCGCCGCCGGGTCAGCCGCGGCGGCGCGGCGCGGACCAGAGCCACGCCTGGGTCTCGGCCTGGCTGGGGCCGGGGCTGGGCTGGGCGATGCTGGACCCCACCAACGGCATCCGCGTGGGCAACGAGCACGTGGTGCTGGCCTGGGGGCGCGACTTCGCCGACATCTCGCCGCTGCGCGGCGTGCTGCTGGGCGGCGGCGAGCACGCGCTGAGCGTCAGCGTGGACCTGGAGGCGGAAGGGGAGAACTGAGCGCGGGTCCTTCCGCACGCCGTCCGTAAGCGGCGGTGCCGGCGTTCCGACGTGGAGGGCCAGGGCGGGCCATGGCCCGGCCGCGCCGGCGGCGTCCGGGCTTCGCGCGTTGCCGCCGGGCGCGACCCCTACCCCTCGGGCTGGATGTTGGCCTCGCGGATGACGCGGCCCCAGCGCGCGGCCTCGCCCTTGATGAAGGCCTCGGCCGCGGCCGGGTCGCTGGCCACCACCTCGGCGCCCAGCTCGTCCAGACGGGCCTTCACGCCGGCATCCGCCGTGGCGGCGCGCACCGCCTCGGACATGCGCTGCACCAGGGGGGCGGGGATGCCGGCGGGGCCGACCATGGCCCACCAGGTCAGCGCGTCGAAGCCGCGGAAGCCCAGCTCGCGGAAGGTGGGCACGCCGGGCAGGAAGCGGCTGGCCTCGGGCGAGGTGACGCCCAGCGCCCGCAGCGCGCCCGAGCGCAGGTGCGGCATGATGATGACGATGTTGGACATGAACAGCGGCACGTGGCCCGCCAGCACGTCCTGCAGGGCGGGGCCGCCGCCGCGGTAGGGCACGTGGGTCAGCGCGAAGCCGCCCTCGCGCGACAGCAGGGTGGTGGCGACGTGCGCCAGGCTGCCGGTGCCGGTGGTGGCGTATTGCAGGCTGTCGGGCTGCGCCTTGGCCTGGGCCGCCACCGCCGCCCAGTCCGCCCAGGGCGCCGCGCGCTGGGTGACGAAGGCGTAGGGGCAGGTGCCCACCACAGTGGCGAAGGAGAAGGCGTCCAGCCGGTAGGGCAGCTGCATCAGCGTGTCGTTGTTGGCCAGGGTGTCGTTCACCAGGGCCCAGGTGCTGCCATCCGCCGCGGCGCGCGCCGCCTCGCCGGCGCCGACGCTGCCGGAGGCGCCGCCGCGGTTGTCCACCACCACGGGGCGGCCCAGCGCCTCGGACAGCCGGGGTTGCAGCACGCGGGCGACGATGTCGTTGGAGCCGCCCGGCGGGAAGGGCACGATGATGCGGATGGGCCGCTCGGGGAAGGATTGCGCGCGGGCGGCGCCCGGCAGCAGCAGCGGGGCGGCGAGCAGCGGCAACTGGCGGCGGCGCATGGCGTGGTTCCCTTCCCGGTGTGCCCGGACGCCAGCTTGGCCGCCGCGGCGCGCCGCGCGCAAGCCGGGCGTCAGCCGCGCAGGGCGCGCCAGACCGCCTCGGGCGTCGCCGGCAGGGTGACCTCGGCGCCGGCGGCGTCGCGCAGGGCGGCCAGCACCGCGGGCGGGGCGGCGATGGCGCCGGCCTGGCCGCTGCCCTTGGCGCCCAGGGCGTTCGCCCCGGTGGGCTGGTCCTCGCGCAGGTGCACGTGCAGGCCGGGCAGGTCGGCGGCGCGGGGCAGCCGGTAGTCCATGAAGCCCGCCGTCAGCAGCTGGCCATCGGCGTCGTGCACCACCGCCTCGCCCAGCGCCTGGCCGATGCCCTGGGCCAGCCCGCCCTGCACCGAGCCGCGGGTGAGTAGCGGGTTCAGCAGGGTGCCGTAGTCGTCCACGCAGGTGTAGGACAGCAATCTCCATTCCCCGGTGGCAGGGTCCAGCTCGACCTCGGCGGCGTGGGCGCCGTTGGGATGGGTGACGACATCATTCCCATGCGCGGCCTCGCCCTCCAGGCCGCCCTCCTCGGCGGCGATGGTGGCCAGGGCCAGGGCGCGGCCATCGGCCAGGGCGAAGCGGCCCCCGGCGTAGTGCAGCGCGCCGGGGTCGCATTGGAGCAGCCGGGCGGCGGCGGTGCGGGCGGCGCCGAGCAGGGCGGCGGCGGCCAGGCGGATGGCCTCGCCGCCCTGGTGCAGCGAGCGGGCGCCGCCATGGCCGGCGCCGCGCGCCACGCGGTCGGTGTCGGCCTGCACATAGGAAATGGTGCCGGGGTCGAGGTCCAGCAGGGCCGCGGCGTATTGTGGGAAGGAAGTCTCATGGCCCTGGCCGTTGCTCTGGGTGCCGATGGCCAGCTCCAGCCCCTCCCCCACCCAGCGCAGCCGGGCCCATTCGCCCGGCGTGCCGCGCGCGGTTTCCAGGAAGGTGGCGAGGCCGAAGCCGCGGTGCAGGCCGCGCGCCTCGCTGGCCGCGCGACGGGCGGGGAAGCCGGCCTGGTCGGCCAGGAGGGCGCATTCGGCCAGGCGGCGGGCGGGGGCGCCGTCGCGGATGCGCTGGCCCAGGGCGGCGTCGTGCGGCGGCGTCCAGGCGGTGCGGGCGCGGTCCAGCCCCGCGGCGTCCAGCAGCGTCTCGATGATGAGGTTGGCCTCGGGCTTGCCGGCGCCGCGATAGGCCTCGACGGGGGAGGCGTTGGTGAAGGCGCCGCGCACCGTCAGCGCCACCAGCGGCACGCGGTGGCAGCCGGCGATGGCGGTGGACAGGCTGTTGGTCGGGCAGTGCGGGCCGTAGCCGGACAGGTAGGCGCCCATCTCGGCCACCGCCTCCACCTCCAGCGCCAGGATGCCGCCCTCCGCGTCCAGCGCCAGCCGGGCCACGGCGTCCACCGCGCGGCCATGGCCGGCGGCGGCGAAGTCCTCGGCCTGGGTGGAGCACCAGCGCAGCGGCGCGCCCAGCAGGGCGGCGGCGCGCAGCAGGGCCACGTGCTCGGGGAAGGCCACGTTCTTGACGCCGAAGCCGCCGCCGACGTCGGGGGCCAGCACGTGCAGGGCGGCGGCCTCCAGCCGCAGCGCGGCGCAGAGCTGGGCGCGGATGCCGTGCACGTCCTGCCCGTTGCACAGCAGGTGCAGCCGCCCGGCCTCCGCCCAGGCCACGGCGGCGCGCGGCTCCAGCGGGGCGGCGGCGGCGCGCGGGTTGGGGATGCGGCGCTGGACCACCCGCGCCGCCCCGGCCATGGCCGCGGCCACCGCCGCGTGCTCGCCCTTGCGCCACAGGAAGGCGAGGTTGCCGGGCGCGCCCGGGTGGATGTCCGGCCCCGGGGCGAAGGGGGCGGCGATGGCGGGCCAGGGGTCGTAGTCCACCGCGATGGCCTCGGCGGCGTCCAGCGCGGCGTGCGGGGTGTCGGCCACCACCAGGGCCACCGCCTCGCCGACGTGGCGCACCGCGTCATGGGCCAGGTTGGGGCGCGGCGGCTCGTGCAGCCGGGCCTCGGGGCCGAGGTTGGAGACGCAGGGGATGGGGCGGGTGTCCGCCACCTCGGCGCCGGTCAGCACCAGGCGCACGCCGGGCATCGCCCGGGCGGCGGCGGCGTCCAGCGCGGCGATGCGGGCATGGGCGTGCGGCGAGCGCAGGAACACCGCGTGCAGCGCGCCGGGCGGCGCGTGGTCGTCCACGTAGCGGCCCTGGCCGCGCAGGAAGCGCGCATCCTCGCGCCGGCGCAGGGACTGGCCGAGCAGGCTCATCGCGGCGCCCGCCCCTCGGCCAGGCCGAACAGGCCGCGCAGGAAGCCCGGCGTCAGCGCGGCCAGCGGGTTGACGGAGATCTGCGCGTCCTCGGCCTCGCCCTGGGCGCGGAAGGTGGCGGCGAAGACGCCGCCGCCGGCCTCCGGGCTGAACAGGCGGCCGACCAGGGGCAGGTTGCCCAGCAGGGAGTTGAAGAAGTAGGCCGGCACGATGGTTCCCTCCAGGTCCAGCACCGCGCGCTCGCGCAGCACGCGCCCGCGCGCGGTGATGCCCAGCGAGGGCGAGAAGGCGCGCGCGTCGGCGATGTGCATCGCCTCGGGCGTCAGGGTGAAGGGCACCACGGCGCGCGCGAAGGCGAGGCCGGAGCCGCCCTGCACCGCGTCCACCAGCCCGTAGAGCGTCATCGCCTGCAGCAGCTTGCCCAGGGCCGGGGCCTCGCGCACCGCGAACTGCTCGATCTCCATCTGGCCTTGCAGGGCGGCGCCGGGGCGGGTCTGCGGGTAGGTGCCGGCCAGCGTCATCCGCCCGCCCTGGATGGTGGAGACGAGGCCCAGCGCGCGCAGCAGCGCCCCGCCATCCTCGGCGGTGGCGCGCAGGGTGCGGGCCTCGCCGCGCGGGGCCAGCACCAGCTCGAAGGGGCCGGAGGCCCGGGCGGTGCGGCCGCGCAGCGTCGCCTCGCGCAGCACGCCCTGGCGGTCGCTCAGGGCGCGGGCCTGGATGGCGTGGACCTCGCGGCCCGGGCCGGTGAGCACCTGGTCGAAGCGCAGGTCCAGCGCCAGGGCGGGGGCGTCGCCTTCCGTGTCCTCCTGCGGGCGGCCCGGGCCGGGGGCGAAGACCGGGCGGAGGTCGAGGATGGGGCCGCGCAGGTTGACCGCCCAGGGCCCGCCGATGCGCGCCGGGGCGCGGGCGTCGCCGGAGAAGCGGGAGGCGCCGAACAGGCTCTCGGCGAACTCCACGCGCTCGATGCGCCCGCCGCGGGCGGCGACGGCGCGGCCGCGCAGCGCGAGGTCCAGCGCCTCGATGCGGATGGCCTCGATGGCAAGCAGGTTGTCGCCGGCCAGGCGCAGCTGCGCCTCGGCCATGCCGGGCGAGCCGCGGGGCTTCTGCCAGCGCAGCGGCGGGAAGGACAGGGTGGATTGCAGCAGGTCGCCGCGCAGCTGGATGGTGGAGGTGGCGTTGCGCCGCCGCTCCGTGCGCGCCTCGATGGCCACCGGGCCGGCCAGCAGCGCCCCGGCGTCGAAGCCCAGCGCCGCCAGGGTGCGGGCGTCGAAGCGGCCGCTGGCGCTCTCGCGCGAGACGACCTGGGTGGCGGGGCCGGGGCGGAAGTCCATCTCCACCCCCAGGCGCACCGGGCTGCCCTGGAACACGGCGCTGCCCTGGGCGCGCAGGCCGTCCATGTCCACGCCCAGCTCGGCGTCCAGGTTCTCGATGTCGCGGTCCAGCAGCACGCGGGCGAGGCGGGCGTTGCGGATGCGCGCGTCGGCGCGGAAGCGCACCTGCTCCGTCCGCAGGTCGGCGATCAGCGGGAAGCCGATGGTCAGCGCGGCGTCGTGCGCGCCGGCCGCCACCTGCACCGGGAAGGGGCGGCGGTCGAAGATGTGCAGCCGCGGGTGGCGGATCAGCGCCACCGCCTCCGTCACCGGGCCGGACACCGCCAGGGCGATCTCGGCCGTGGGGGTGGCGTTGGCGGGCAGCAGGAAGCGCAGCGTGCCCTCGCGCAGCTCCAGCCCGCCGGCCTCGCCGCCCTCGCGCTCCTGCCGGCCGCCGCGGGTGGCGAGGGTGATCTCCTCCAGGCTGAAGCGGGCGCGGCCGGAAACGCCGCGCACCGGCGGCACCGGGCGCAGCCAGTGGATGGTGGCGTTCTCCAGCAGCGCCTCGCCCTCCAGCCGGGTGGGCGTGACGACCGCGAGGTCGGTGCCGGCGCGGGCTTCCACTGCCCAGCGGCCTTCCCTCACCTCGCCGGCGGTGACGTTCTGGGTGATCCAGGCGCGCTCGCCGCCGCCCAGGCCGGGGGGCCACAAGGCCGGCAGGTCGGCGGCGCGCACGCGGTCCAGCCGGGCCTCGGCGCGGCCCTGCCACTCGCCGCCGGCCAGCCGCGCCGTGCCGGTCAGCACCACGCCTGGGGCGGGGGCGCCGGGCTCCGGCGGCTCCAGCACCAGGGACAGGCGGCGCAGCGTCGCCGCCTCGCGCGAGACGGCGAGGTCCAGCTCCATGCGGCGGGCGGGCAGGCGGCCGCGCTCGCCCAGGTCCAGCACGGCGGCGGCGGCGGTGCCGCGCGCCTCGGCGCCTTCCAGCCGCCAGTCGCGCAGATCGGCGTCCGCGGCCAGGTCCAGCGCCAGGGACAGCGCCTCCAGCCGGCCGGTGGGCCACAGGGCCAGGGCGGCGCGGCGGGTGGCGGGGAAGGCGTCCTCCGGCCAGTGGCGGGACAGGTCGGCGGCTTCCAGGGCCGCGGCCTCCAGCGTCACCACGCCGCGCCAGCCGGGGCCCTGGCGGTGCAGGGTGCCGCTGGCCCCCAGCGCGCGGCCAGCCTGGGCGATGCGGGCGGATTCCAGGTCCAGCCGGTCGGGGCGCGCGGTCAGCCGCGCCTCCAGCCCGTCGAAGGGCAGGCCGGCGAGGCGGCCGCCGCGGGGCGCGGACAGGCGCAGCGCCACGCCGCGCGGGGTGGCGGAGGGGTCCAGCTCCGCCGCGACCTCGATGGCCAGCGGCGCGTCCAGCGCCTCCAGCGCCGCGGCCTCCGGCCAGATGCGGGCGATCTCGGCCGGGAGCAGCACCGGCAGGTCCAGGCGGACGGCGAGGCGCTGCGGCTCGGCCCGCGCCTCGCCCGAGAGATGGACGGGCACGGTGGCGCCGGCGGTGCGCAGCACGGCCTCGCCATCGCCGGACAGCCCGCCCTGCTCGGCGCGCAGGATGGCCAGGGTGACGCCTTCCAGGCGCCAGTCGCGGCCCAGCGCCTCGTCCCGCACCGCCACCAGGCCGTCGGTGACGCGGATGCGGCGCAAGGCGGTGTGGGAGGCGCGCTCATCCGCCGGGCGCAGCAGGTCGGCCAGCAGGGCGGGGGTGGCGTCGGGCACGGCGGCGGGCGCGGCGGGCCCCGCCTGGGTGTCGGGCAGGTCGAGCGAGATGGCGCCGTCGGGGGCGCGGCGCAGGAACACCTCCGGCCGCAGCAGCGTCACCTCCGTGGCGGCCAGGGTGCCGCGCAGCAGCGGGCGCAGCGCCAGGGCCACGGTGGCTTCCGGCAGGGCGCCGATGGCGCGGCCGGCGGCGTCGCGCAGGGTGGCGCCGGACAGGCTGACCTCCAGCGGGGCGGCGCCGCGGAAGCCGGCCCAGGACAGGCGCGCGGCGCGGATGGACAGGGTGCCCGGGCCGTCCTCCTGGTTGGCCTGGCGCTCGATGGCGCGGGCCAGCCAGGGGGCGTCGAGCGGGCCGTCGGCCAGCCGCCAGGCCAGCCAGCCCAGCACCGCCGCCGCCAGCAGCGGCAGCGCCAGCAGCGGCGCCAGGACCCAGCGCAGCCGCCTCACGGGGGATTGACCGGCGCGGCCCCCCCGCCCTTCCCTGCCCGGCGATGAGCCCGCTGCACGACCCCGACGCCGCCGCCGCCCTGCGCGCCCGCCTGGCCGAGGGCGACGCGCTGCGCCAGGCCCTGGCGGCCCGCCCGGACGCCCAGCCCCTGCTGGACCGCATTGGCGCCCATTCGCCCTTCCTGGCCGACCTGGTGGTGGCCGAGACCGCCACCCTGGCCCGCCTGCTGGACCGCGGCCCGGACGAGGCGATGGAGGCGGCGCTGGAGCCGCTGGCCAAGGCCGACCCCGGCGCCGGGCGGGAGGCGGTGGCCAGCCTGCTGCGCCGCGCCAAGCGGCAGGGCGCGCTGGTGGCCGCCGCGGCCGACCTGGGGGGAAGCTGGACGCTGGACCAGGTGACCGGCGCGCTGAGCGAGCTGGCCGACCAGGCCATCGAGTTCGCCTGCGCCCACCTGCTGCTGGAGGCGCACCGGCGCGGGCAGCTGCGGCTGGCCAAGGCGGCGGGCGCGCCCCGGGCCATCACGAAGGGCTCGGGCCTCATCGTGCTGGGGATGGGCAAGCTGGGCGGGCGGGAGCTGAACTACTCCTCCGACATTGACCTGATGCTTCTGCATGATCCTGAGTCGCCAGCCTACCACGAGGAGCACGGGGCCGCACCCTATGTGCGCCTCGCCCGCGACCTGGTGCGGCTGATGGAGGAACGCACGGCCGAGGGCTACGTCTTCCGCACCGACCTGCGGCTGCGGCCGGACCCGGGGGCCACGCCGCTCTGCGTCTCGGTGCCGATGGCGCTGAGCTACTACGAGAGCCTGGGCCAGAACTGGGAACGCGCGGCGATGATCAAGGCCCGGCCGGTGGCCGGCGACCGCGCGGCGGGCGAGGCCTTCCTGAAGGAGCTGCGCCCCTTCGTGTGGCGCCGCCACCTGGACTTCGCCGCGGTGGCCGACATCCATTCCATCAAGCGGCAGATCCACCAGCACAAGGGCGCCAAGGGCGCGGGCGGCGAGATTGCCGTGGCCGGGCACGACGTCAAGCTGGGGCGCGGCGGCATCCGGGAGATCGAGTTCACCGCCCAGGTGCTCCAGCTCATCTGGGGCGGGCGGGACCCGGCGCTGCGCGACCCCACCACCCTGGGCGCCCTGGCCGCCCTGGCCGGGGCGGGCAAGATGGACCGCCGGGCGGCGGCCGACCTCGCCGACGCCTACGTGTTCCTGCGCGACGTCGAGCACCGGCTGCAGATGGTGGCCGACCGCCAGACCCACCGCCTGCCGGAGGAGGCCGAGGAGCTGCTGCGCATCGCCCGCTTCATGGGCTTCGCGGACACCGAGGCGTTCTCCGCCGCGCTGACGGCGCACCAGATGCGGGTGCAGGGCCACTACGCCCGCATGTTCGAGGCGGCGCCGACGCTGAGCGAGGAGGCGGGCAGCCTGGTGTTCACCGGGGTGGAGGACGACCCCGAGACCCTGGCCACGCTGCGCGCCATGGGCTTCCGCGACGGCGCCTCGGTGGGGGCGATGGTGCGGGCGTGGCACCATGGCCGGCCCCGCGCCACCCGCAGCGAGCGCGCGCGCGAGCTGCTGACGGAGATGATGCCCGCCCTGCTGGGCGCCTTCGCCCGCCAGCGCGAGCCCGACGCGGCGCTGGCGCGCTTCGACGCGCTGCTGGGCCGGCTGTCGGCCGGGGTGCAGTTCCTGTCGCTGCTGCACCGCAACCCCCGGCTGCTGGACCGCATGGCCGCCCTGCTGGGCGCGGCGCCGACCCTGGCTGACCACCTGGCCCGCCGCCCGGCGGCGCTGGAGGGCCTGCTGGCCGGCGCCACCGCCGCCCCGGGCGAGAAGCCGCTGGCCGCCCTGCCCGCCCTGCTGCGCGAGGCGCGCGACCTGGACGAGGCGCTGGAGGCGACGCGCCGGCTGGTGACGGAGCGCCTGTTCGAAGTGGACGCCGCCGCGCTGGAGGCCCGGCTGGACGCCGACGCCGCCGGCGAGCAGCGCTCGGCCCTGGCGGAGGCGGCCATCGCCGCGCTGCTGCCCGCCGTGGCGGCCGATTTCGCGCGGCGCTTCGGCGAGGTGCCGGGCGGCGGCATGGCGGTGCTGGCGCTGGGCAAGCTGGGCGGGCGGGAGATGCTGCCGGGCTCCGACCTCGACCTCATCCTCATCTACGACCACGCGCCGGAGGCGGAGGGCAGCGCGGGCGGGGCGCGCTCGCTCGCGCCCTCGGAATACTTCATCCGCCTCGCGCACCAGGTGGTGGCGGCGCTGACCGCGCCGGGGGCGGAGGGGCGCGCCTTCGAGGTGGACATGCGGCTGCGCCCCTCGGGCAACAAGGGGCCGGTGGCGGTGCGGCTGGCCTCGTTCCAGGGGTATCACGCGCGCGAGGCCTGGACCTGGGAGCGCATGGCGCTGACCCGCGCCCGGGTGGTGGCCGGCCCCCCTGCCCTGGCGCGCGCCGTGGGCGCCGCCGTGCGCGACGCCCTGGCGGCCGCGCGCGACCCCGCCGCCGTGCTGGAGGACGCGCGGGAGATGCGCGCGCGCCTGCTGCGCGACCTGCCGCCCGAAGGCCCGTGGGACATCAAGGGCATGCCCGGCGGGCTGACGGAGGTGGAGTTCATCGCCCAGGCGCTGGGGGTGGCGCACGCCCATGCCCACCCGCGCCTGCTGCGCGGCACCACGCGCGAGGTGCTGCAGGCGCTGGGCCAGGAAGGGCTGCTGGAGGAGCGCGAGGCGGCTACCCTGATCCAGGCCGAGCGTCTGTGGCGCACCCTGCTGGGCCTGCTGCGCCTGACCGTGGGCAAGTGGCGCGAGCCCGCCCTGCCCCCGGCGGCGGAGGAGGCGCTGTGCCACGGCACCGCCGCGCTGGTGGGCCACGAAGTGCCCGGCCTGCCGGCGCTGCGCGACGAGATGGAGCGCCATGCCGAGGCGGTGCGGGCGAGCTTCGCGCGGCGGGTGGGGGCGGTGTAGCGCCGCGCCGGCGCCAGCCGGCCGGGCCTGAAGGCGCGCCGCGCCGGATGCAGGCGGCGCCGCGCTCCACGCCCGGCCAGGGCGGCGGAGGCGGCGGCTTGGCGCCCCTGCGCGCGTGCGGGGAATCACTGCGGAATCACTCGCCGTTTCGTGCGAAGCGGCGTATGGGTGACGGCGCCCTCCATCACGCGAAGGGAAGTGGCGCCCCTCATGTCCGCCGCCCTCGACACCGGCCCGGCCGGAACCGGCCAACGCAACGCCGCCCTGGCCCTGTGCCTGGCGGCGGCGGCGGTCGCGCTGGCCCTGCTGCCGCTCGCCGCCCGGCCGGGGCCGCCGATGCCGGGCTTCATGCTGGTGCACCAGACGGCGCTGGTGCTGGCGCACGGGCTGGCGGCCGGGCTGCTGTTCAGCCAGTTCCGCCAGGGCCGGCGGCTGGCGCTGGCGCTGGCCGGCGCCTGCCAGCTCTACACCACCGCCATCGTCGCGCTGCAGCTGCTGTCGGTGCCGAACGGGCTGGCGCCGGGGCGGCTGCTGGGCAGCGGGCCGGAGACGACCATCTGGCTGTGGACCTTCTGGCACATGGGACCGCCGGTCTGCGCCCTGCTGTACGCGGCGGTGGCCCGGCGTGGCGGAGAGGTGGCGGCGGGATGGGGATGGGCAGCCGCGGCGGCGGCGCTGGCGGCCGCCGCGATGAGTGGCGCGCTGGCCACCTGGGGCCTGCCCTGGCTGCCGCACCAGGTGTCGGGCGACGACTACTCGGCCATGGTGGAGTCCGGCGTCGGGCCGGCGGTGCAGGCGCTGACGGTGCTGGCCCTCGGCGTGCTGTGGTGGCGCACCCGGGCGGGCGGGCGCAGCGTGCTGGAGGTGTGGCTGCTGGCCGGGCTGGCGCTGATGGTGCTGGACAACCTGCTGACGCTGGCCGGCGGCGCCCGCGCCACGGTGGGCTGGCAGGCCGGGCGGGTGCTGGCGCTGGGCGCCGGGCTGGGCGTGGTGTGGGCCTTCGTGGCCGAGACGGAGGCGATGCGCCGGCGCGAGGCCGCCGCCACCGCCGAGGCCCGCCGCCACGAGGCGGCGCTGCGCGAGGCGCAGAAGATGGAGGCGGTGGGCCGGCTGACCGGCGGCATCGCGCACGACTTCAACAACATGCTGATGGTGGTGCAGGCCGGCTTCGAAACCATCCGCCGCCGCCCCGCCGACGCCGCGCGGGTGGCCGCGGCGGCGGAGGCCGGGCTGGAGGCGGTGGACCGCGCCGCGCGGCTGACCCGCCAGCTGCTGACCTATGCCCGCCGCCGCGAGCTGCGGGCGGAGCTGGTGCAGCCCAACGCCGTGCTGCTGGCGCTGGAGCCCCTGCTGCGCCGCGCCCTGGGCGAGCGCGGGCGGCTGGAGCTGCGGCTGGACCCGGCGCTGCCGCCGGCCCGGCTGGACGTCTCGGAATTCGAGCAGGCGATGCTGAACCTGCTGGTCAACGCGCGCGACGCGCTGCGCCCGGAAGGCGGCGTGGTGGCGGTGGAGACGAGCGGCGCCGGCGGGTCGGTGGAGGTGCGGGTGCGCGACGACGGGCACGGCATGGCCGAGGCGGTGCGCCAGCGCGCCGCCGAGCCCTTCTTCACCACCAAGGAGTTCGGCCGCGGCTCCGGCCTCGGGCTGGCGCAGGTGTATGGCTTCGCCCAGGGCGCGGGCGGGGAGATGGCGCTGGAATCGGCGCCGGGTGCCGGCACCGCGGTGACGCTGCGCCTGCCCGCGGCGGCCGGCGAGGCCGCGCCCCGCGCCGCCCACGGCCCGGCCGGCGCGCTGCGCCCCGCCCGCGGCGACGAGGTGGTGCTGGCGGTGGAGGACGAGCCGGCCGTGCTGGCGGCGGCGGTGGAGAGCCTCTCCGACCTCGGCTACCGCGTGGAGGCGGCGCGGGACGCGGCGGAGGCGCTGGCCCTGCTGGACCGCGGCGCACGGGTGGACGTGCTGTTCAGCGACGTGGTGATGCCCGGCGGCATGAACGGCGTGCAGCTGGCGGTGGAGGCGCGGCGGCGCCGGCCGGGGCTGCGCGTCGTGCTCACCTCCGGCTACACCAACGAGGCGCTGGCGGGCGAGCACCGGGTGCCGCCGGACGTGCCGGTGCTGCCCAAGCCCTGGCGGCGCGAGGAGCTGGCGCGGCTGCTGGCCGCCTGAGGAGGTCGCCGCCCCCCCCGCGCGGCGCGGCGTCAGGCGGCGTGGCGCCGGCCGATGAGCAGGGAGGCGCCGTCGGGGCCCGCGGCCTCGCTGTGCGGCTCGTCCGGCTCCAGGGTGAAGACCTCGCCGGGGCCGCAATCCTGGCGGCGGGCGCCGGTGACGTGGAAGGAACCGGCGAGCACGAGGCCGCGCACCGCCCAGGCATGGGCGTGGTCCCCCAGGGCGTCGCCCGGGGGCAGGGTGCGGCGGAGGATCTCGGTGAAGCCGTCCGCTTGCAGGGCGGCCTCGAAGGCGTGCGGGTCCATCGGCGCAGCATGGCATGGGCGGGCGCGGGCGGCGACGGAAACCTCGGCGGCGCGGGTGGGGGGACGCGGGGGGGAGGAGGACGGGATGGCCGGTTTCCAGAGGGGGGCGCCCACCCCGTCCTGGAGGATGCGCGGCTAGCGCCGCCGGGCCACGCCATCGGCCAGCAGCGTGCAGCCCAGCACGGCGAGCGCGATGGCGAGCCCCGGCCAGATGGCGGCCAGCGGCGCGTTGAAGGCCAGGTCCTGCGCGTTGGCCAGCATGTTGCCCCAGGAGGCGGCGGGCGGGGCGATGCCCAGGCCCAGGAAGGACAGGGTGGATTCCGCCAGGATGGCCCCGCCCACCGCCAGCGCGGTGGCGATGGCGACCGGCGCGGCCAGCTGCGGCAGGACGTGGCGGCGCAGGATGCGCGCCTCCGCCACGCCCAGGGCGCGGGCGGCGCGCACGTGGTCGCGCGCCAGCACCGACAGCGCGGCGGCGCGCACCAGCCGCGCCACCCCCACCCAGCCGAACAGGGCCAGCAGCGCGGACAGGCGCAGGATGTCGGCCAGCGCCTCGCCGCGCGGCAGGCCGATGGCGGCGGGGTCCAGCGCGGCCAGGATGACCAGCAGCGGCAGGGCGGGCAGCGCCAGCAGCCCGTCGGCCAGGCGCATCAGCACGGCATCGGCCCAGCCGCCGCGCCAGGCGGCCACCAGCCCGGCGGCGGTGCCCAGCAGGGTGGCGGCCAGGGCGGCGGCCAGCCCCACGGCCAGGGAGACGCGCGCCCCCTGCATCAGCCGCAGCAGCACGTCGCGGCCCAAATCGTCGGTGCCCAGGGGGTGGGTGGCGGAGGGGGCGGCGAAGCGGTTGAACAGGTCGGGCGCGAAGGGGTCGTGGCCCAGCAGGGCGGCGGCGGCGTCGGCTCCCAGCGCGGCGAGCGCGAGCGCGGCGAGCAGCAGCGCGCCCGCCTTCATGCCAGCCGCGGGTCCAGCCAGCGCTGCGCGAGGTCGGCCGCCAGGGTCGCCAGCATGGTGACGGCGGCCACCAGCAGCAGGGCCAGCAGCGCCAGGTTGAAGTCGCTGCCCATCACCGCGTCGTAGATGAGCTTGCCCATGCCGGGGCGGGCGAACAGGGTTTCGGTGACCAGCGCGCCGGACACCAGCGCCCCGGCGTCCAGCCCCGCCAGCGCCAGCACCGGGACGGCGGCGTTGGGGAAGGCGTGGCGCCACAGCACCCGCGCTTCCGAGGCGCCGCGGGCGCGGGCGGAGCGGATGTGCGGCTCCTCCAGCGCCGCGCGCAGGGCGGCGGCGGTGTGGCGGGCATAGGCGGCGAGGTTGGCGACGGCCAGCGTGGCGACCGGCAGCAGCAGGAAGCGCCAGCCGGGCTCGGCGCCGCCGGCGGGCAGCCAGCCCAGCGCCACGGCGAACAGGATGATGAGCAGCAGGCCGAGCCAGAAGGCCGGCATGGCCTGGGCCAGAAGGGCCACCGCCGCCACGGCGGGCGCCCAGCGCGGGCGCGCCGCGGCAAGGGCGCCCAGCGCCACCCCGCCGGCCAGCGCCAGCGCCAGCGCCCAGCCCAGCAATTGGAGCGTGGACAGCAGCGCCGGCCCCAGCAGCGCCGCCACCGGCTGGGCGAACAGGCGCGAATGCCCGGCATTGCCGCCCAGCACCGCCCCCGCCCAGGCGAGGTAGCGGGCGTGCAGCGGCTGGTCGAGGCCGTGCAGGGCGCGCAGGCGGGCGGCGTCCTCCGGCCCCAGGCGGGGGTCGGCGGCCAGCGCGAGGTCAATGGGGTCGCCCGGCATGGCGGCCAGCAGCGCGAAGAACAGCGCCGAGAGCAGCGCCAGCACCGCCAGCATCTGCGCCAAGCGCGACAGGATCAGCGCGGGCGCCATTGCTCGGCCCAGAGGGTGGAAGGGTTGAGGTGCCCGGTGGGGCGCACGCCGTCCAGCCAGGTGGGCCAGACATGGGCGTCCTGGCGGAACCACAGCGGCAGGGCCGGCAGGTCGCGCGCGTAGAGGCGTTGCAAGCGCGACCAGAGCTCGCGCCGGCGGGTGGCGTCGAGTTCCTGGGGCAGGTCCTCCAGCAGCTGGTCCATCTCCGGGTTGCGGTAGCCGGGGTAGTTCTGGCCGGACCAGTTGCGCTCGGCGCGCGGGATCTCGTCGGAATGGAGGGAGGCGCGGGGCACGTTCTCCGGCGAGGAGATCCAGGCGAACAGCACGGCGCCGTTGAAGCGGCGTCGGGACAGCGTCTCGCCGAACAGCACGCGCGGCGGCTCGTTGCGGATGCGCGCCTCCACCCCCACGGCGCGCCACTGCGCCTGGATGACCTGCTGCACCGCCTCGCGCGAGCGGTTGCCGGCGGTGGTCATCAGCTCGAAGGACAGGCGCTCGCCGGCGGCGTTGGCGCGCAGGCCGCCGGGGGCGGGCAGGCGCCAGCCGGCCTCGTCCAGCAGGGCGGCGGCGCGGGCGGGGTCGTGCGGGCGGGCGGGCACGCCCGGGTCGTGCATCGGGTCCAGCGGGTTGAGCATGCCGTGGGCGACGGTCTGGCGGCCCTCGAACAGGCGGGCGACCACCTGGGCGCGGTCCAGCGCCAGCAGCAGCGCCTCCCGCACCCGCACGTCGCGCAGGGCGGGGTGCTCCAGGTTGAGGTCCAGGTGCTCGTAGACCAGGCCGGGGCGGTAGGCGACGCGGAAGCGGGCGCCGATGCGCCGGGCCAGGGCGGCGGCCTGCTCGGCCGGGAAGCCGAGCTCGCCGGCGATCATGTCGAGCTGGCCGGCGAGGAGCTGCGCCTCCAGCGCGGCGGTGTTCTCCACCGTGCGGACGGCGATGCGGCGGAAGGCCGGGGGCTCGCCGTGCCAGTGCGGGTTGCGCTCCAGCGTGACGCCGGCGCCGGGCTGCACGGCGGCGATGCGGAAGGGGCCGTTCCACAGGCCGGGGTTGGCGGGCTCGGTGTCGTAGAGGGTGCGGCTGCGGTAGCCGCGCGGGTCGGCCTGCCAGCGGGAGCGCTCCAGGTGGGCCGGCAGCGGGGCGAAGTCGCCCAGGGAGGCGAACTGGAAGGTCACGCGGTCGAAGCGCAGGGTGAAGCGGCGGGCGTCGTGCGCGATGAACTCGTAGGCGGAGCGGTAGAATTCCGCCGGGCCGAAGCCGGTGGCGGGGTCCCTGCCCGCCTCCCAGGCGAAGCGCAGGTCCTCCGTGGTCAGGGGCGTGCCGTCGCCCCAGCGCAGGCCCTCGCGCAGCACCCAGGTGACGGCGAGGCCAGGCCGCCCCTCGGGCGTGGTCTCGCGCACCGCGAGGCCGTTCTCCAGCGTGGGCACCTCCTCGCAGAGCAGGCAGGCGAGGGTCCAGTCGGCGTCGTAGGCGGTGACGGGGCGGCGCGCGAAGCCCAGCACGTAGGACTTCGCGGCCATGTTCTCGATGTTGGGGTGGAAGGTGGAAGGGTACTGCGTGATGCCGACCGTCAGCGCCTCGCGCGCCGGCTGGGCGGCGGCGGGGGCGCAGAGCAGGGCCAGGGCGAGGAGGAGGCGGCGCGGCATGGCCGCCAGCCTAGCGTGCCGCGCCGGGTCAGCCCACCTTGCCCTTGTGCGCCAGCGCTTCCTCCAGGCTGCCGACGCCGCCATGGGCGCGCGACCACGCCACCGGGTCCTCCAGGAAGCGGCGCACCCCGGCCAGCGAGGCCTCGGGGAAGTAGTCGCGCTCCTTGCAGACCTCCAGCACGTCCCACCAGGAGGCGAGGTGGTGCAGCGTCAGGTCCATCGCCTTCATCTGCTCGAAGGAGCCGGGGAAGACGCCGTAGTAGAACACCACGAAGGTGTGGGCGCACCTGGCGCCGGCCTCGCGCAGCGCCTGGGCGAAGCGGATCTTGGAGGCGCCGTCGGTGGTCAGGTCCTCCACCAGCAGGGTTTCCTTGCCCACCGGCACGTCGCCCTCGATCAGCGCGTTGCGGCCGAAGCCCTTGGGCTTCTTGCGGACATAGGCCATCGGCAGGGCCATGCGGTCGGCCATCCAGGCGGCGAAGGGGATGCCCGCCGTCTCGCCGCCCGCCACGCTCTCGATGGTCTCGTGGCCCACGGCGCGGTCGATCTTCTCCACGCCCAGGTCGCAGATGCGGGCGCGGGCGCGCGGGTAGGAGATGATCTTGCGGCAGTCGATGTAGACGGGGCTCTTCCAGCCGCTGGTGAGGGTGTAGGGCTCCTCGGGGCGGAAGTTCACCGCCTTGATCTCCAGCAGGATGCGGGCGGTGATCAGCGCCGCGTCGCGGTCGAAGGCGGAGTCGTGGTGGATCGTCACGTGCGTGAACCCCTGGGAAGCCAGGAACCCGATAGCGGCGGCGCGGGCGCGCGCCAAGACGTGTGGGTGCTGGAGGACCCGCGCGCCGGCACCGCCAACCAGGCGCTGGGCATCGCCGAGCGGCTGGGGGTGCCGTTCCGACGCGTGAAGCTGCGCTTCGGCGCGCTGGCCGGGGTGCCCTGGCCCTGGCCGACCCTGGCCGGCCTGGCGGACCACAGCGCCTTCGCGCCGCCCTGGCCGCGGCTGGTGGTCTCGGCGGGGCGGCGGGCGGCGCCGGTGGCGCGGTGGCTGGGACGGCGCGGGGCGCGATTGGTGCACTGCATGAGGCCGGGCTGGGGCGCGGGGGAGTTCGACCTGCTGGTCCTGGGCTCGCATGACGGCGCAGCACCGGGCGCCAACATGCTTGAAATCCTCGGTTCCACCCATCGCGTCACCCCGGCGGCGCTGGCTGCGGCGCCGCTGCTTCATCCGGCACCTGAAATCGCGCTGCTGCTGGGCGGGCCGGTGCGCGGGGTGGGGATGGATGTCACCTTGGCGGTGAAGATCGCCCAACAAACCGCTGAATTAGGTCGATTCCTGTGGGTGACGACCTCTCGCCGCACCGGGGAGGCAGCGACGGAAGCGGTGGCGGCGGCGCTGGCGGCAACCCCGCACCGGCTGCACCGCTTCGGGGGGGATGGGCCCAATCCCTATCTCTCGCTGCTCGCGCAGGCGAAACGGATCGTCGTCACGGGAGACAGCGTCTCGATGCTGTCCGAGGCGCTGATGAGCCCTGCCCCCTTGCTGGTCGCCGAGCCGCCCTGGCTTGGGCGGCGCCACCGTGCCCTGCTGGAGGCGCTGGTTTCGCGCGGGCTGGCGGCGCCGCTGGGCAGCGCCCCGCCGCCGCCGCGCGCGCCGCTGGACGAGACCGGGCGCGTGGCGCAGCTGATCAGGCAGCGCGGATGGATCTGATTCCCTGGACCGACCGCCGCGGCCGCTTCGACGCGCTGCGCGCCGCCGCCTTCGCCCTGCTGCTGGCACCGGCGCTGTGGATTGCCTGGCGCGCCATCACCGACGACCTGGGCCCCGAGCCGCGCAACCAGGCGATGCATGAGAGCGGGCGCTGGGCGCTGCGCTTCCTGGCGCTGGCGCTGGCGGTGACGCCGGTGGGGCGCATCCTGGGCGAGCCGCGCATCCTGGCGCTGCGGCGGATGGTCGGGCTGGGGGCGCTGGCCTGGGCCGCCGGGCACCTGGTGCTGTATTCGGCGCTGCTGAACGGCAACCTGCTGATGGTGCTGAGCGAGATCGTCCAGCGCATCTACCTGGGCATCGGCACGCTGGCGCTGATCGGCCTGGTGTGGCTGGGCGCGACCAGCACGGATGCGGCGATGCGGCGGATGGGGCGGGGCTGGAAGCAGCTGCACCGGCTGGTGTTTCCCATCACCGCGCTGGCGCTGCTGCACGCCTTCATCCAGAGCAAGGCCGACATCTCGCCTTCGGTGTTCCATGCCGGGCTGATCCTGGGGCTGCTGCTGTGGCGGCTGCTGCCGGCCGGGGCGGCGCAGCGCAGCCTGCCGGCGCTGCTGGGGGTGGTGGCGGCGGCGACGCTGGGGGCCACGGCGCTGGAATGGGCCTGGTATGCCGGCACCACGCCGCTGCCGGCCGGGCGGGTCTGGGCCGCCAACTGGGACGTGGCGGCCGCGTGGGATTTCGGGCCGCGGCCGGCGGTGCAGGCCGGGCTGTGGCTGCTGGGCTTCGTGGTGCTGGCGGCCGGCTGGCGGCTTGCCGGGCGGGGGCGGCCGGCGTAACCGGCGGGAAACCGCACCGGAGAGGACGCGCCCATGGCCGCCAGGAAGCACCGCATCGCCGTCATCCCCGGCGACGGCATCGGCAAGGAAACCACGCCGGAGGGGCTGCGCGTGCTGGACGCCGCCGCCCGGCGCTTCGGCTTCGAGCTGGCGCTGAAGCACTATGACTGGTCCTGCGAGACCTATGCCCAGACCGGGCGGATGATGCCGGAGGACGGGCTGGACCAGCTGCGGGACAGCGACTCGGTGTTCCTGGGCGCGGTCGGCTGGCCGGGGGTGCCGGACCACGTCTCGCTGTGGGGGCTGCTGATCCCGATCCGCCGGGGCTTCGACCAGTACGTGTCGCTGCGGCCGTGCAAGCTGCTGCCGGGCGTGCGCACGCCGCTGGCCGACCGCCAGCCGCACGAGATCGACTTCTACGTGGTGCGCGAGAACACCGAGGGCGAGTATTCCTCCGTCGGCGGGCGGATGTTCCCGGGGACGGAGCGGGAGTTCGTCTCGCAGCAATCCATCCTGACCCGCACCGGGACGGACCGCATCATCAAGTACGCCTTCGAGCTGGCGATGACCCGGCCCAGGAAGAAGGTGACCAGCGCCACCAAGTCCAACGGCATCACCTTCACCATGCCCTACTGGGACGAGCGCTTCGACCTGATGGCCAAGCAGTATCCGGGCGTGACGACGGACCAGTTCCACATCGACATCCTGTGCGCGCATTTCGTGCAGCACCCGGACTGGTTCGACGTGGTGGTGGGCTCCAACCTGTTCGGCGACATCCTGAGCGACCTCGGCCCGGCGGTGGCGGGCTCGATCGGCGTGGCGGCGTCGGCCAACATCAACCCGGAGAAGGCGCACCCTTCGATGTTCGAGCCGGTGCACGGCTCGGCGCCGGACATCGCAGGCAAGTGGGTGGCGAATCCGATCGGGCAGATCTGGTCGGGGGCGATGATGCTGGAGCACCTGGGCGAGCGCGAAGCGGCCAAGGCCATCACCGATTCCATCGAGGCGCTGCTGCGCGACGGCGGGCCGCGCACCCGCGACCTGGGCGGGCAGGCCGGCACGGCGGACGTGGGCAAGGCCATCGCCGAGGCCGTGGCGCGGGCGTAATGCGGGACTCACTTGAACGGCTGTTCAAGGGTCGCTAAAGTCCCTGCGTGTTGCGAGTGATTCGCAACCCGGAGGGGTTCATGGGTCGCGACTACAGCCACATGGCCCGGCGTTGCGAGCGCGCCGTCGTCACCGCCTATCGCGAGCTGCGCGACGTGGGGCAGAGCGACCTCGCGGCCTTCCAGGCCTGCACCACCCTGTACCGCGTGCACCACCCCGAGGCCTCGGTGACCGAGGCGCGGCGGCTGGTGGCGGAATGGGTGGACCATCACATCGTCCGCGGCTCCCGCGCGCCGGCGGAAGGCTGCGCCTGCTGACGGGGACGCCCACAAGCCGTTGAAATCAGGGCGTTTGGGCGCTTTTCCTTGACCTTGTGGGCGGTGTTCTGGCTTTGTTCAGGACATGCGCCCGCCCTCCCCCTTCCCCGACCGCCCCCGCCTCCGCCGCTCCCGCCGGCATGAGTGGCGGCCGCTGACCGAGGGGGAGCGGCGCTGGCTGGGCGAGGTGCTGGCGCTGTGCGGCCTGGGCCCGCGGCGGGCCGGGCGGCCCTCGGCGCACGGGGCGGTGGCGCGGCTGGAAGCCTGCCTGGAGGCGGCGGCGCGCGGCCTGCCGTGGCGGGAGGCCCGCAGCGCGGCGGCGCCCGGGCTGGCGCCGGAGGCGCTGCGCCGCTGCTTCCTGCGCTGGGCGCGGCGGGGGGTGTTCGCCGAGATGCTGCGCGCCATGCGGTTCGCCGGCGCGCCCTCGGCGGCGATGGAGTGGTTCGCCTGCCTGGCCTACCGCCGCGCCTGGCGGGCGCAGGGGCGCGAGGGGGTGGCGCTGGCGCGGCGCTGCGGCTTCGCCTCGGCGCTGCGCGCCCCGCCCTCCTGGATGCCGGACCCGGATATGTCCGCCTGGTGGTGGCAGGAGGTGATCCGCCCGCTGGCGCTGCCGCTGGAGCGCATGTGCGCGGGGATGTGCCGGCTGGTGGGCGCGATGGCGCGGCTGGGGAGGGTGCATCACGGGGTGCGGCGCATTCCGGCCTGGGCGAAGGCGGGGTGGTAGCATGCCCTGCCCCCCTGCCCCGCCCGGCCCGCGCCTGCCGGCACCCCGCGTCCTCGCGGTCGCACCGGGGCCCTGCCCTGGCGCAGAGCCGGGCGTGCCGGGCCGGCGCGTCCCGGCACGCGCGCATCCGCGTGGCCGCTGCCCGGCTGGCGGCCTCCGGGCGGCGGCGGCGCGCCCGCGAACCGGCCCCCCGCGACGGCTTCCGCCGCGGCGCAGCGCCGGCCGGAGCCTGTGGTGGGGCTCAGGTGAAGGGCGGCTGCCGCACCCAGGCCGTGCCCTCGCGCATGCGTTGCTGGCCGTAGGCGAACAGGGGCCGCATGTAGGCGGGGTCGAAGGGGCGCTCGTAGGGCACGGTGAAGCCCTCGCCGATCCAGCTCATGCGGAACTCGACGCCGTCGCGCTCGGCGTTGAGCCAGGTGCGGACGGAGTCGTTGTAGCCGGAGGCGGCAATCATGGTCTGCACCGCGCGGCCGGCGATGGAGTAGGTGCGGCGCTCCGTGCTCGCCCAGTCGGCGTCCATGCGGGCGTTGCGAACCAGCCAGGCGCGGACGGGGGGCACGCGGCGGCCGGCGCGGATGGCGTCGCGCCGCCGCTGCGCCACCGCGGTGGGATACAGGAAGGCCTGCGCCACGGCGCCGCCATCCACGTGCAGCTCCTGGAAGCGTTGGCCGTCCACCTCGACGTCGAACAGCACGGGCGGGAAGGCGCCGGGAATGGCGGCGGAGGCCAGCAGCACGCGGCGGATGGTCTCGGGCGCGCGCGGGTGGCCGGAGGCGGCGATGGCGCCGATGTTCCAGATGACCGGCGTCTGCGCGTCGAGGTTGGTGGTGCCGACCAGCAGCAGCCGCCCCTCGCGGTAGCCCTGGGCGATGGCGGCCAGCATGGCGTCGTCCAGCTCGCGCGAGATGGTGCGGAACAGCGGCGAGGTGTCCACCAGCGCGTCGTCGAACACGGCGGCGAGCAGGGAGCGCTGCACCAGGATGTCGGCCAGGGTGACGTCGTTGTAGACGCGCCGCAGCCCGGCGTCGCCGGCCGGGCCGATGAAGGCGAAGGGCGCGGAAAGCGCGCCGGTGGAGACGCCGGTGACGAGGAAGAATTCCGGCCGGTCGGCCCAGGCGGTGATGAGGCCGGCGCCGAAGGCCCCGTTCTCGCCGCCGCCGGAGATGGCCAGCAGGTCCATCGGCAGCTCCGCGCTGTCCGGCAGGCCGAGGTGGCGGCGGCGGCGGGCGATGGCGGCGTTGGATTCGGCGGTCATGCCGGCGGCGATGCCGGCGCCCACGAAGCGCTCGTTCGGGATGCCCAGGACGCTCGCGCGGAAGGTGTCGCCCCGCGGGACGGCCGGCTGGCGCACCGGCATGGCGCAGGCGGACAGGCCGGCTGCGGCGCCGAGCAGCGCGGCGCGGCGGGTGGTGTGTCGAATCATGGCGCGTCCCCTGGCCGCCTGTGGATGCGGCGCCTATCCTGCCCCCGGACAGGAGGAACCGCCATGGCCTATGATTACCCCGCGCTCAAGTTGCTGATCGCCGGCGAGTGGCTGGACGCCGCCGGACGCGCCAGCGAGCCGGTGCTGAACCCCGCCACCGGGCAGGCGCTCGGCACCCTGCCCCATGCCAGCACGGCCGACCTGGACCGGGCGCTGGAGGCGGCGCAGGCCGCCCTGCCGGTGTGGTCCGGCACCTCGGCCTACGCGCGCGCGGCGGTGCTGCGCAAGGTGGCGGACGGCATGCGCGCCGGGGCCGACCGCATCGCCGCCATGCTGACGCTGGAGGAGGGCAAGCCGCACGCCGAGGCCAAGATGGAGGTGCTGGCGGCGGCCGACGTGTTCGAGTTCATGGCCGAGGAAGGCAAGCGCGCCTACGGCCGCGTCATCCCCGCCCGCGCCGCCGGGACACGCCACCTGGTGCACCGCCTGCCGGTGGGGGTGACGGCAGCCTTCGCGCCGTGGAACTTCCCGGCCATCACGCCCGCGCGCAAGATGGCGGCCAGCCTGGCGGCGGGCTGCCCCTGCATCATCAAGCCCTCCGAGGAGACGCCGGCCACGGCGCTTGAGATGGCGCGCCTGATCACCGAGGCCGGGGCGCCCCCGGGCGTCATCCAGGTGGTGTTCGGCGTGCCGGGCGAGGTGAGCACGCACATCATGGCCAGCGACGTGATCCGCAAGGTGAGCTTCACCGGCTCCACCGCCGTGGGCAAGATGCTGATGAAGCTGGCGGCCGAGAAGGCGCAGCGCACCACCATGGAGCTGGGCGGCCACGCCCCCGTGCTGGTGTTCGACGACACCGACGCCGAGAAGGCGGCGGCGATGGCGGTGGCGGGCAAGTTCCGCAACGCCGGGCAGGTCTGCGTCAGCCCGACGCGCTTCCTGGTGCATGAGAGCAAGCACGCCCAGTTCGTCGAAACCTTCGCCAAGGCGGCGGCGGCGCTGAGCATCGGCAACGGGATGGAGGCCGGCGTGCAGATGGGCCCGCTGGCCAACCCGCGCCGGGTGGACGCGATGACCGCCTTCATCGGCGACGCCGTGGCCAAGGGCGCCAAGCTGCACACCGGCGGCGAGCGCATGGGCAACGAGGGCTTCTTCTTCCGCCCCACCGTGCTGAGCGACGTGCCGCTGGGCGCGCGCATGATGACGGAGGAGCCCTTCGGCCCCGTGGCGCTCATCAACCGCTTCAGCACGGAGGACGAGGCGCTGGCGGAGGCGAACCGCCTGCCCTTCGGCCTGGCCGCCTACGCCTTCACCCGCGACGCCGACCGCCAGGCGCGGCTGGCCGAGCAGGTGGAAAGCGGGATGCTGGGCATCAACACCTTCGGCATCAGCGTGGCGGAGACGCCGTTCGGCGGCATCAAGGATTCCGGCCACGGCTCCGAGGGCGGGCCGGAGGGGCTGGACGCCTACCTGCTGACGAAGTTCGTCGCCGCGGCGCCGGGGGTCTAATGGCGCGCCAGCCCCTCCCAGATCAGTTGCAGGGAGGTGGCGAGGAGCAGGGCGTGGACGATGCGGTAGAAGGTCCGGTCGCTGATGCGGGCGGACAGCGCCACGCCCAGCCGGATGCCGAGCGGCGCCAGCGGCAGCAGCACCAGCGAGGTGAGCAGGTTCTGCGCCGACAGCACGCCCAGCAGGCCATAGGGCAGCAGCTTGACGAAGTTCACCGTGGCGAAGAAGGCCACGGTGGTGGCCGAGAGCGTGGCCCGCGGCAGCCGCAGCGGGAACAGCAGCATGGCCATCGGCGGCCCGCCGGCATGGGCGATGAAGGAGGCGAAGCCCGAGCCGGCGGAGAGGCCCAGCCGCCGCGCCCGCGAAGGTGCCGGCGCCGGGGCCGCCCCCTTGCCGCCCGCCAGCACGGCGCGCAGCAGGAAGGCCAGCGTCAGCGCGCCGACCAGCAGCTTCACCGCCGAGTCCGGCAGCAGGCCGAAGGCGGCCCAGCCCAGCGCGATGCCCAGCGCCGCGCCCGGCAGCAGGGAGCGCAGCATGGCGGCGTCCCACCGGCCCCACCAGGCGCGCAGCGCCACCAGGTCCATGGCGCAGAGCACGGGCAGCGCGATGCCGGCCGCCTGCGGCGCCGGTATGACCAGCGACATCAGCGGCACGCCGGTGTTGCCCGCGCCCGAGGCGAAGCCGCCCTTGCTGATGCCGGTCAGCAGGAAGGCCGGCACGGCCAGGGCGTAGAACCACGGGTCGGTGATGAGCATGCGCGGGCCATAGTGACAGGTCAGGGACGCGAGGCTATGGCGGATGCGCGAGCACCGGAAGGCAGCCACACCCATGCATGACTGGCAGTTCCTGGTGGCGCTGGCCGCCGCGATGGCGGCCACCGGGCTTGTCTCGGGCGTGTTGGCCGGGCTGCTGGGGGTGGGCGGGGGCATCGTCATCGTGCCCGTGCTGTTCTACGTGCTGCCGCTGTTCCAGGTGCCGGAGGCGACGCAGATGAAGGTGGCGGTGGCCACCTCGCTCGCCACCATCATCCCGACCTCCATCATCTCGGCGCGCAAGCATCACGCGAAGGGGGCGATGGATGTGGGCCTGCTGCGCTCCATGGCGCCGGCCATGTTCGCGGGCGTGCTGCTGGGCACGGCGCTGGCGGTGGTGCTGAAGGGGCCCGGGCTGACGCTGGTCTTCGCGGTGGTGGCGCTGCTGGTGGCGCTGAACATGGGGTTCACCGGCGTGGATTCGCGCATGCGCGACACGGTGCCGCAGGGGGCGCCGCGGCACGGCATCGCGGCGGCCATCGGCGCGGTGTCGGCGATGATGGGCATCGGCGGCGGCACGGTGGGGGTGCCGGTGCTGAGCCTGTTCGGCGTGCCGATCCGGCAGGCGGTGGCGACGTGCTCGGCCTTCGGGCTGGTGATCTCGGTGCCCGCGACCGTCGGCTTCATCCTGGCCGGCATCGGGGCGGAGGGGCGGCCGCCCTTCTCGCTGGGCTGGGTGAACCTGGTGGGGTTCGCGCTGATCGTGCCGTCCTCGATCATCGCGACGCCGTGGGGGGTGCGGCTGGCGCATTCCATCCCGCCGTTGCTGCTGAAGCGGGCCTTCGCGCTGTTCCTGGCGATCACGTCCTCGCGCATGCTGTACACGCTGTTCACGTGAGGTCGTTGGCCGGCAGCTCCATGAAGTTGGCGGCCAGCGCAGCGCGGGAGATCAGGCCGCGCAGGCCCTGGTGGGTATGGGGGTCGGCGGCGATCAGCGTGTCCATCGGGCAGAAGAACTCGTGCGGCTGCGCGGTGTGGGACTGCGCGAAGCCCGCATAGTCCTTCGGGCGCAGCGCGAAGAGGACTCGGGCGTCGCGAACCGGCACCACCAGCGGCTCGCGCGGCTCGCGCCGGCACATGCCGATGATGCGCCAGCGCGGCACGGCGCTGCCAGGCTGGGCCGGGGCGCACAGCCAGTCCACCGGGCAGACCGCGAGCAGCGAAGTGACCGATGGCGCGAAGCGGGCGCGCTTGTCCATCAGGTTCTGCACCGTCCCGCACGCCTCGATGCACAGGATGTCCACGAAGGGCTCGTCCGCGCGGGGCGAGAAATGGAGGTACAGCCCGTCCGGCAGGGTCCGCAGGCGGGTGGCGCCGGGAACCTTCAGGAAGGGCTGGGTGGCAGGCCGGCCATTTTCCGGCCGGGCGCGCAGCCAGGTTCCGTTCTGCTTGGCCGAGGGCTGCATGCCGGGCGGGCATTGCGGCCAAGCCGCCAGGCTGCGCCGGACCTCGTTATCGAGGCGGATCTTGTCATTCACATAGGAAATATCCAACGCCATCAGGCTGTCTCCCACTTCGCGTCGCCCGGAGGAACGACATCATGCAACCCAGGCGTGTGATATGATGGGAAAAACAACCTTTCAAGCGGCACTTGATCCTTTTAGGACTGTATTCATTCTTTGTTCGCTGCGGAATTTTCCGCGCTTGCCAGCTGTCTCGCGGGTGCTGCGGACGATATTCCTTCGCAGCGTGGGCGCCGCGTCAGGTGGTCCGGGCGGCGTCCAGCAGGTGCAGGCAGGGCGTGTCCTCGCCGTTCCAGCTGTCCAGTCGCAGGTGGCCGGCCACCGCCAGCGGTCCCTGCCCCGTCGCCAGCAGCGCCTCGGCCAGCGGCCCCTCCTTGGCGCGGAAGCACACGGCCTTCAGCCGCCCGCCATCCTCGCCTTCCAGGAAGGCGCGCACCGTCGCCCCTTCCTTGCCCACGCGCCCGGCCTTCACCACCCGGGCGCGGGCGATGACGAAGGCTGGCTCCTCGTTCCCGGCGCCGAAGGGCGACAGCCGGGCCACCTGGTGCGCCAGCTCGGCGGTGGCTCCGCGCAGGTGCAGCGCCCCCTCCACCACCAGCTCCGCCACGCCGGGCAGGTCCCGCGCGGCGGCCAGCCGCTCGTCCAGGTGGGCATGGAACTCGTCGAGGCGGCCCGGCTCCGCGGTGAAGCCGGCGGCCATGGCGTGGCCGCCGCCGAAGCGCAGCAGGCCCATCTGGCGCGCCGCGATGACGGCCGCGCCCAGGTCCAGCCCCGGCACCGAGCGCCCGGAACCCTTGGCCACCGCGCCGTCCACCCCGGCCACGCAGGCGGGGCGGTTGAAGCGCTCCCGCAGCCGGCCGGCCACGATGCCGACCACGCCGGGGTGCCAGCCCTCGCCGGCGACCATCAGCACGGCGTGCCCGGCCTGCACCTGCCGCTCGCCCAGGCTCAGCGCCTGCGCCAGCACCCCGGCCTCCACCTCCTGCCGGCGGCGGTTCACCTCGTTCAGGCGCTCCGCCATGGCGCGGGCCTCCAGCGGGTCCTCCTCCAGCAGCAGCCGCAGCCCGAGGTCGGGCACCGAGATGCGCCCGCCGGCGTTGATGCGCGGCCCCAGCGCGAAGCCCAGCGTCCAGGCATCGGGCGCGCCGCGGGTGCCGGCCACGTCCATCAGCGCCGCCAGCCCCGGGCGGGCGCGGCCGGCCAGCACGCGCAGGCCCTGCTGCACGAAGGCGCGGTTCACCCCAGCCAGCGGCACCACGTCGCACACGGTGGCCAGCGCCACCAGGTCCAGCAGGCGCTTCAGGTCGGGCTCCGGCCGCGCCGGGCCGAAGAAGCCGCGCCGCCGCAGCTCCCGGCCGGTGGCCACCGCGGCCAGGAAGGCGACGCCCGCGGCGCACAGGTGCTTCTGCCCGGAGGGGCAGTCCAGCCGGTTGGGGTTCACCGCGGCGGCGATGCGCGGCAGGTCGCCTTCGCTCTTGTGGTGGTCCAGCACCACCACCTCGGCGCGGCCCTCGGCGGCGCGCAGCACGTCGGCGGCGGCGATGCCGCAATCCACCAGCACCAGCAGCGCCGCGCCCTCGTCCATCAGGCGCTCCAGCGCCGGGACGTTGGGGCCGTAGCCCTCGGCGATGCGGTCGGGCACGTAGGCGCGCGTCACCTCCACGCCCCAGCCGCGCAGCGCCTCCACCATCAGCGCGCCGGAGCAAGCGCCATCCACGTCGTAGTCGGCGAACACCGCCACGCGCTCGCCGCGCTGGGCGGCGTCGGCCAGGCGGGCGGCCGCGGCGTCCATGTCCACCAGGCGGGACGGGTCGGGCAGCAGGGCGCGCAGGGTCGGCGCCAGGAAGTCCGCCGCGCCCTCGGCATCCAGCCCGCGGGCGGCCAGCAGGCGGCCCAGCAGCTCAGGCAGCTCCAGGCGCTGGCTCAGCTGCGCCGCCCGGCGCGGGTCGTGGCCGCGCCACACCCAGCGCCGGCCGGAGACGCTGCGCTCGACCCCCAGCGCCGGGCCGTCGGTCAAGGCGTCGGCTTCACGGCGAAGTTGTGGTGCCCCTCCACGTAGCGCACCGTGCCGGTCTTGGAGCGCATGACGATGGAGTGGGTGATCGCCCCGCCCGGCACGTAGCGCACCCCGCGCAGCATCGGCCCGGAGGTGACGCCGGTGGCGGCGAACATCACCTCGCCGCGGGCCATCTCCTCCAGCCCGAACTTCGCGTCGGGGTCAGCCAGTCCCATGGCGCGGGCGCGCTCGCGCTGCGAATCATCCTCGTAGATCAGGCGGCCCTGCATCTGCCCGCCGATGCAGCGCAGCGCGGCCGCCGCCAGCACGCCCTCCGGCGCGCCGCCCCAGCCCAGGTACATGTCCACCCCGGCCTCCGGCTGGCTCACCGCCACCACGCCGAACACGTCGCCGTCGGGGATCAGCATCAGGCGCGCACCGGCCTCGCGGCAGGCGCGGATGATGTCCTTGTGGCGCTCGCGGTCCAGCGTGCAGACCGTGAGCTGCGAGACCGGCACCCCCTTGGCCTCGGCCAGGCGGCGCAGGTTCTCGCCCGGCTTCAGGTCCAGGTCCACCACGCCCTCCGGCAGGGCGGGGCCGACGGCGATCTTGTCCATGTAGACGTCGGGCGCATGCAGGAAGCCGCCCTTGCCGGCCAGCGCCAGCACGGCCATGGCGTTCGGCCCGGCCTTGGCGGTCAGCGAGGTGCCCTCCAGCGGGTCCACCGCGATGTCGGCCTGCACCCCGCCGCCGGTGCGGGCGAACAGCCCGACCTTCTCGCCGATGTAGAGCATCGGCGCCTCGTCCATCTCGCCCTCGCCGATCACCACCGTGCCCTCGATGCCCACGGTGTCGAAGGCGCGGCGCATCGCCTCCACCGCGGCGCCGTCGGCGGCGTTCTTGTCGCCCTTGCCGACCCAGCGCGCGGCGGCCAGCGCCGCGGCCTCCGTCACGCGCACCAGCTCCAGCGCCAGGTTGCGGTCCACCACCTGCGGGGCGTCGATGTCGCTCATTCTCGGGGCTCTCGTGTTCAACGGGGGGAAAGGATGATGGCGGCGGAGACGCGCGCCACGATCGCCACGTCCTCCGGCGCGGCGACCGGCGGCGCGGCGGCGGCGGCGCGCGCCGCCATCGGCGCGGGCATCGGGCGGAAATCCGGCAGCTCGGCGTCCACCGCGATCTCGGCGATGCTGGCGACCCGCAGGTCCAGCTCCTGCGCCACCAGGGCGGCGCGCTCGCGCAGGCGGGCGATGGCGAGGCGCGTCGCCTCGGCCCGGGCCTCGCGCTGGGCGGCCTCGCTCAGCGTGGCGCCGATGCCTTCCAGCAGCAGCCCCTGGGATTGCAGGGTGCCGGCCAGCTCGGCCAGGGAAGCGGCCTCGCCGCCGCGCAGCTCGATGTGCTGCGTGGCCATCCAGCCGCGCGGGTCCTCCGTGCGGTAGGTGGCGTAGCGGCCGGTGGTGGCGCGCAGGCGGGGCACGCGGCCGGCCTGCTCCAGCGCCGCCGCCACGGCGCGGTTCACCGCGGCCTGGGCGCTGGCGGCGGTGGCGGCGCGGGCTTCCACGCGCAGGCGGGCGAAGGCCTCCTCCGGCGCGCGGCGCACCGTGGCGGATTCCCCCAGCCGCAGGCGGGTTTCCTGCGCCACGGCGCCGAAGGGCGTCAGCACGGCCAGGGCGATGACGGCGCGACGGATCATCACAGGCTCTCGATGCGGATCATGGCGGGCTTCTCCAGCACGGCGGGCAGCGCGGCGATGGCCTGCAGGGCGTGCTGCATCCGCGCCTCGTCGCACTCATGAGTGGTCATCACCACCGGCACCGCCTCGCCCGGCGCGCGGCCGCGCTGCAGCATGGATTCCAGGCTGATGCCGTGGTCGCGCAGGATGCCGGTGACGTCGGCGATGACGCCCGGCTGGTCCAGCACCATCAGCCGCAGGTAGGCGGCGCCCCGGTGCCGCGCCATCGGCAGCGGCGGCGAGAGGTCCAGCGGCGCCTCCGTGCCCCACACCGGGGCGTGCCGCCCGCGCGCCAGGTCCACCAGGTCGGCCACCACGGCGGAGGCGGTGGGCCCCGCCCCGGCGCCGCGGCCCTGCAGCATCACCCTTCCCACGGCGTCGCCCTCGGCCAGCACGGCGTTGAACACGCCGTCCACCGCGGCGATCGGGCTGTCCAGCGGCACCATGCAGGGGTGCACGCGCGCGGTGACGCCCCCGGCCTCGCGGCTGGCGATGCCCAGCAGCTTGATGCGGTAGCCCAGCTCCCCGGCCAGCGCGATGTCCAGCGCCGAGACGTGGCGGATGCCCTCGATGTGCAGCGCGCCCAGGTCCACCGGGCGGCCGAAGGCCAGCGCCGCCAGGATGGCCAGCTTGTGCGCCGCGTCCACGCCGTCGATGTCGAAGGACGGGTCGGCCTCGGCGTAGCCGAGGTCCTGCGCCACCTTCAGCACCTCGGCGAAGGGCAGGCCCTTCAGGCGCATCTCGGTCAGGATGTAGTTGCAGGTGCCGTTGAGGATGCCGGCGACGCGCCGCACCTCGTTGCCGGCCAGCCCCTCGCGCAGGGCCTTGATGGCGGGGATGCCGCCGGCCACCGCGGCCTCGAAGGCCAGGGCGGCGCCGGTGCGGGCGGACAGCGCCGCCAGCTCCGCCCCGTGGGTGGCCAGCAGCGCCTTGTTGGCGGTGACCACCGGCTTGCCGGCGGCCAACGCCTGGGTCACCAGCGCGCGGGCCGGGCCCTCGCTGCCGCCCATCACCTCGACGATGGCATCCAGGTCGTTGTCGGCGGCCAGGGCCACCGGGTCCTCGTGCCAGCGCAGCCCGTCGAGCGAAACGCCGCGCTCGCGCGTGCGGTCGCGGGCCGACACCGCGACCACCTCGATGGGCCGGCCGGCCCGCGCGGCGATCAGCGCCGCGTTCTGCCGCAGCAGCGAGACGACGCCGGCGCCGACCGTGCCCAGCCCGGCGACGCCCAGCTTCAGCGCGGCGCTCACTTCGCCACCGCCGCTTCCGGGGCCACGGGGCCGGCGTTGTCGCCCTGCAGGAAGCCGCGGATGCCGCGCAGCGCCTGGCGGATGCGCTCCTTGTTCTCGACCAGGGCGATGCGGACATGGCCGTCGCCGTATTCGCCGAAGCCGATGCCGGGCGCCACCGCCACCTTCGCCTTGTCCAGCAGCAGCTTGGAGAAGCCGACGGAGCCGAGGTGGCGGAACTTCTCCGGTATGGGCGCCCACAGGAACATCGAGCCCTCGCAGGGCGGCACGTCCCAGCCGGCCTGATGCAGCCCCTTCACCAGCACGTCGCGGCGCTCGCGGTACAGGGCGCGCATCTCGGCCACGCAGTCCTGCGGGCCGTTCAGCGCCGCGGCGGCGGCCACCTGGATGGGGGTGAAGGCGCCGTAGTCGAGGTAGGACTTCACCCGCGCCAGGGCGGAGATCAGCCGCTCGTTGCCCGCCGCGAAGCCCATGCGCCAGCCGGGCATGTTGTAGGTCTTGGACAGCGAGGTGAACTCCACCGTGCAGTCGCGCGCGCCGGGGATCTCCAGCACGGAGGGCGGGGGGTTGCCCTCGTCGAAGTACAGCTCGGCGTAGGCGAGGTCGCTGAGGATGAACAGGTCGTTCGCCTTCGCCACCTTTACCAGCTCGGCGTAGAAATCGCGCGAGGCGAGCAGCGCTGTGGGGTTGGACGGGAAGTTCACGATCAGCGCCGTGGGCCGCGGCACCGAGTGCCGGCAGGCCTGCACGATGGCCGAGAGCATGGCGTCGTCCGGCGTGTAGGGGATGGAGCGCGCGGTCGCCCCGGCGATGATGAAGCCGAACTGGTGGATGGGGTAGGAAGGGTTGGGCACCAGGATGGTGTCGCCCGGCGAGGTGATGGCCTGCGCCAGGTTCGCCAGCCCCTCCTTGGAGCCCAGCGTGGCCACCACCTCCTTCTCCGGGTCCAGCCGGACGCCGAAGCGGCGCTCGTAGTAGCCGGCCAGGGCCTTGCGCAGCCCCGGGATGCCCTTGGACATGGAGTAGCGGTGGGTGCGCGGGTCCTGCACCGCCTCCACCAGCTTGGCGACGATGTGCGGCGGCGTCGGGCTGTCGGGGTTGCCCATGCCGAGGTCCACGATGTCCTCCGCGGCCGCGCGCGCCTTGGCCTTGGCCGAGTTGACCTCGGCGAAGACGTAGGGCGGCAGCCGGCGGATGCGGTGGAACTCTTCGGCCATGGTGGCCCTCCTCTCGTTGGGGCTGCTCTTACCGCGGCGGCGGCGGCGGCGCGAGGGGCGCGAGAAGCTCGGGCGGCGGCAGGGCCGGCACCTCGCGCGGGGCCAGCGGCTGGCCGTCCGGCTCGCGCGGCGGCGCCTCGGGCGCGCTGCCGCCGGCCGGGATGCGCGGCGCCGGGGCCA